>CAZNBX010000009.1:7356-19993 GCA_964571305.1 uncultured Novosphingobium sp. | reverse complement strand
AAGACGTGCTGCTGCTGTCCGGGGCCGGCGATGGCGACATCAACGAACCGATCCAGACGACGATCCGCACCCGCCTGACCTGGCTGGTGGTCAATCTTGGCACCGCTATCCTTGCCGCCAGCGTCGTCGGCCTGTTCCAGAACGCGATTGCCAAGTTTGCCCTGCTCGCCGTGCTGATGCCGATCGTTTCGGGAATGGGCGGCAATGCCGGAACGCAGACGCTGGCAGTTATCGTCCGCGCACTTGCGACCAACCAGCTGACCAGTTCGAACACCTGGCGCATGATCGCCCGGGAATTCGCCATTGCCAGCGCCAACGGGCTTTCGCTTGGGGTAATGATCGGCAGCGGCGTCGCCCTGATCTATTCCAATCCCTTGCTCGGCGGGGTGATTGCAGCAGCGATGCTGATCAACAATCTGGTAGCGGGCTTGGCCGGCATTCTGGTTCCCGTCACTCTCGACCGGCTCAAGGTCGACCCGGCGGTCTCTTCGGCTGTGTTCGTGACCATGGCCACCGACGTCATGGGCTTCTTCTCGTTCCTCGGGCTGGCCGTGCTGAGCGGACTGGCCTGATGCCACTGCACCTGACCAAGGTTGCCTATGGCGCTACCTCGCTCGACGATATGCGGGCCTGGTTCTCAGGACGCGGCAAGGTCGCTCGGCTGACCACGCGCTACCTGCCCAAACGGTTTGAGGAAATCGTGCCGAAGGACGGCGAACCCGGCGGTTCGCTGTTCTGGATCCACAAGCACCAACTGGTCCTACGCAGCCCGATCCTCGGTTTTGAAGAGGCCGAAGGCGGGCGAACCAACATCGTCATCTCGACCGAGCTGATCCAGGTCCATCCCCGCCCCAAGCGGGCCCATCAGGGCTGGCGCTATTTGGAACACGCTGACGCCCCTGTTGACCTCGGCGCTGGCGAGGACCCGCGAGAGGCGCTGCCCAGCGATCTCGCTGGGGAACTGGCCCGCCTGGGGCTGGTCTAAAGCCCCTTCGCTACCACCCGGCGCAGCGCATTGGCATAGACTTCGGGTTCTTGTGCGCCGGGGATCAGGTACTTGCCCTGGACGATCATCGCCGGAACGCCGGAAATGTTCATGTCCCAGGCCTGCGCCTCTTCACGGCGCACCAGCTGGCCCAGCACTTCATCGTCGATTGCCGCGCGCGCACCAGCCCGGTCAAGCCCGACTGCCGCGGCGACATCGACCAGCACTTCGGGATCACCCATGTTGCGACGCTGCTGGAAATGAGCGTCGAACAGCGCCAGCTTCAATTCGTTCTGCTTTTCCACCCCAGCCTCGATCAGCGCCCACTTGAGCAGCTTGTGCGCGGCAAAGGTGTTCCAGATCATCGCTTTGGGCGGCTCACCCGACCCGGCATAGGCAAAGGAGTAACCGGCCCGCTCGCCAATCTCGATCAGGCGCGCGCGATTGCTTTCCGCTTCCTCTGGGCTGCGGCCATATTTGCGCGCGATATGCTCGCTCTGCCCTTCACCCTCGGGCGGCATATCCGGGTTCAGTTCAAACGGCAGCCAGCGTACTTCGGCTTCGACTTCGCCGTCCAGCAGCGCCAGACCCTTTTGCAACTGGGAATAGCCGATGATGCACCACGGGCACATCACGTCGGAATAGATGTCGCTGGTCAGTTTTGCGGGCTGGGTCATCTTTCAAGCCACCATTTCAGCAAGTGATGGGCAATCGCCTGGGGTGGCGGAGCGATGAAGCGGCCGTCCTCGTCCCCGCGCATGGCTGCGGCCACTTCGTCGCGGGTAAACCAGTCGGCTTCTTCCAGTTCGGTCCGGTCTATGGTCAGCACATCGTCCAATGCTTCGGCATAGCAGCCGATCATCAGGCTGGACGGGAACGGCCAGGGCTGGCTGCCGACATAACTGACCTTGCCCACGGCAATCCCGGCTTCTTCCAGCACTTCGCGGGCAACCGCCTCCTCAATGCTTTCGCCCGGCTCGACAAAGCCCGCCAGGGCGGAAAAGCGACGCGGCGGAAAGCGCGGTTGGCGACCCAACAGCAGGCGCCCGTCATGCTCGACCAGCATGATCGTGACCGGATCGACCCGGGGGTAGTGCTCGCTTTTGCAGACGTCGTTGGTGCAATTGCGCTGCCACCCACCCTTGGCCAGCACGGTGGGATTACCGCAGCGCGCGCAATAGCGGTGCCGTGCATGCCAATCGACCAGGCTGCGCGCCGCGCCGTAGATCGCCAGTTCCTCGTGGCTGAGGCTGCTCATCGCGGCCCACAGGCGCGGATTGGCAGGAGCGACCGAACCGATCAGGCTGGGCGATACTTCGGCGAAACAGCCCTTGCCGCCCATCAGTCCCAGGAACACCAGTTCGCTGTCCTCTCCGGCATCGGCCAGGGTGCCCCAGGCCAGCGTCCCTTCCGGCGAGATTTCCGGATCAAGCCCATCAAGGCGCAGCAGCCGCGCGCGCCAGTCCATCAGGCTGGCCAGCTTGTCCGCATCGGTGCGGATGTGGTCGGCGCGGTCGAGACCCGCCCCGGCGAAAGCAATTGAGGGAATGGTCACGAC
Source organism: uncultured Novosphingobium sp. (assembly GCA_964571305.1). Lineage (GTDB taxonomy): Bacteria > Pseudomonadota > Alphaproteobacteria > Sphingomonadales > Sphingomonadaceae > Novosphingobium. The sequence goes on along the minus strand of CAZNBX010000009.1, from coordinate 17,450 downwards.
GGACGTCCTTTCCCGGCAAACAGGTCTGCAGCGACGGACTGCGGAAACTCGGTGATCAGCGGCAGGGCGTCCGACGGCATGTACTGGACGTAAAGCCCCATGCGCAGGCCAAGCCGGGTATTGCACATGCCGATGGTGCCGGCAGCACCGGACCAGCCGTAGAGCCCCTCGTTAACACCGGTCCCGACCAGGCCGCCCGCGCCGAACTTGTAGGGCGCGACCCAGGTGCCGGAAAGGTCCGCCCCTTCTGGCAACAGGTTCGAGGTGCCAAGGCGGACAGTTTCTTCCTTCAGGATCCGCTTGTCCCCGTGCATCCCGCGATTGACCAGCATGGTCAGGAACTTGTCGAAATCCGCCGGCGTAGTGACCATGCCCGAACCGCCATAGGCAAACGGCGTCGGCTTGAGGTAGATCGAGTTGCGCGGCCCATCGAGCGGGAACGGCGTGGCCCCCATCAGCCCGTAATTCGTGGTGAGATGCGAGGTGGCACTGGCAGGAACGTGGAAATAGGTGCTGGTCATGCCCAGCGGATCGAAGAACCGCTCTTGCAGGAAATGCTCAAAGCTTTTTGCGCCCGCCGCACGCTGGATGATGATGCCCAGCACGTCGAGAGCCATTGAATAGCGCCAGACCTTCCCGGGTTCAGCCACCAGCGGCACGGTCGCCGTGCGTTTCAGGAATTCGTCCGGCCCCGGAACCGGCGCGCCGCCGGACAGGCCGGGCACCGGCAAGGTCGTGACAATCGCCGGGACCAGCCCCTGCCGCTCCAGTTCGCGCGCGATCGGTTTGTTTTTGCCAATCCCGGCATAGCCGAGACCCGCCGTGTGGGTCAGCAAGTGACGCACGGTAATCAGCTTGTCGGTGGGCCGCGCGTCCAGTCCATTGTCAGCATCGATCGCCACTTTCATCTTGGCGAATTCGGGCGCGAAATCGGCAATCGGCTGGTCGAGCCCCAGCTTGCCTTCCTCGATCAGCAGCATCGCCGCCATGCCGGTGATCGGCTTGGTCTGCGAATAGGCCCGGAAAAGGCTTTGCTCGGCTATCGCGTCAGGATCGTCGAACCCTTCGGTGCCGCGCCGGATATAGCCCGAGGCCGCACTGCCCCAGCCCAGCGCCGCGACCATGCCGGGAACCTTGCGGGTCGCGACATACTTGTCGATCATCGCAGCGACGGCCGGCCAGCTGCCATCGACCGAAGCCGCCGCGCTCGCCTGCGCAAGGGCCTCAGCAAAGGGTATGCTCGAAAGGGCTGCACCCGCGCCAAGCCAGGCGCCGCTGCGCAGCAAGCCTCGGCGCGAAAGCGCGAGGTGATCGAGATCGTTCAAGGTCAATTCTCCCGGTCCATTTCGGGCGCCAGCCGCGCCGCTTTCGCGAACAATGTTGGCAGGCCAGCGCGGTCCAGTTCCGCCACCGGCCACCACTCGCCCGCTGTTGCCTCCAGCCTAGCCCAATCGCGCCCCGAATAAAGCATCAATTGCAAATCGAGATCGAAGTGGGTGAACGAATGCCGGACCGTGCCGAGGTGGTCCCAGTTTCCCTCTAGCGGCGCCTGCCCCGTCCCATCGCCTCGAGCGGACCAGTCATTGTCCGGCAGGGCCCGCATCCCGCCCAGCATTCCTTTGTCCGGACGCTTGACCAGCCAGACATCGCCGTCCCGTTCGATCCAGAAAGCCTGACCGATCCGCTGCGGCTTGGCCCGCTTGGGCGTCTTGACCGGAAACTGCTCCGCTCCCACCCGGCGGCCTTCGCAAGCCTCGCTCAGCGGGCAAAGCAGGCAACGCGGCGCCCGCACCGTGCAAACCGTCGCGCCAAGATCCATCATCGCCTGGGCAAAGTCGCCGGGGCGTTCGGCGGGCGTGAGTTCTTCGGTCCGCGCCCGGATCGCTGCTTTGCCACCCGGCAATGGCTCGGCAATCGCATAAAGCCGCGACACGACCCGCTCGACATTGGCGTCGACCACTCCCGCACGGCGACCAAAGGCAATCGCCGCCACGGCAGCGGCAGTGTAGGCCCCTACCCCCGGCAGGTCGCGCAGACCTTCTTCCGTATCGGGAAAGACCCCGCCCCGCCCCGCGACGGCCCGCGCACAGGCAAGTAGATTGCGGGCGCGGGCGTAGTATCCCAGCCCCGCCCAGGCAGCCATGACGTCGGCATCATCGGCTGCCGCTAGATCCTCCACTTTCGGCCAAAGCGAGAGGAACTTGGCGAAATAAGGCCCGACTGCCGCTACTGTGGTCTGTTGCAGCATCACCTCGGACAGCCACACCCGGTACGGGTCCGGCGCTGGCGCACCGGGCAAGGCGCGCCAGGGCAGGACGCGGGCATTGGCGTCGTACCAGTCCAGCAGGCGTTTGGCAGTGGCTTCCATGGCCCGCCTATGGCATTGGCTGAAGCGCAATGGAACGGGATGGTGACAAGCCAAAGAAAAAGCCCAAAGCGGAACCCCGCCGCTACGAGCGACCGCGCGGCATTGGCACGCGTCCCATTGGCGAGCTGATGCCGGAAATCGGTCGGACCGCCTTCCGCAAGTTCGGCTTCATCCAATCGAGCGTGGTCACGCGATGGGCTGAAATCGTCGGGGACCGTCATGCCCGCGTCTGCATGCCCGAAGCGATCCGCTTTCCGCCCGGAGAGAAGACTGACGGCATCCTCGATCTGGTCGTGGTCCCTGCCCACGCCCCGTTCATCAGCCATGTCACGCCCGAGATCATCGAACGGGTAAACCGCTTCTTCGGCTACAAGGCCGTGGCGCGGATCAAGCTTCGGCAAGGTGAGGTTAAGCCGCCTGCTGGTGTAAGGCCTGCGGCGGCTCCTCCTTCGCTGCGTCCGATCCCGGTTGAGCTGGGCGATTCCCTGCGCGACATCGGCGATCCGGAACTGCGCAAGGTGCTGGAATCGCTGGCCCGCAACCTGGGCGGCGAAGAAGGGGAATAAGGCTTGGCCAAGTCTTGGCGATCTGCGGCAGCAATGCTGGTCGCGATGCTACTGGTGGCAGCGGCGCCACCGGGTGGCTGGTCGCGCACGATTGCCCTGAATACGGATGGCAGCCACCTGATCGGCAATCCCGATGCTCCGGTGCGGCTGACCGAATATGCCAGCTACACCTGCCGTGACTGCGCCGCCTATAATCTCCAGTCCGAAGGCGTTCTGGGGCTGGCCTACGTCCCGTCGGGCCGGATTTCTATTGAAGTGCGTCTGCTGACCGAAGCCCCGGTCGACCTTGCCGTCGCCATGCTGGCCAGTTGCGGCGATCCGGCACGGTTCCAGCTCAATCACAATGCCCTACTGCGCAGTCAGGCAAAGTGGATGGCACTCTTGCCGCACGCGACAGGGGCACAGCGGCAACGCTGGAGCCACCCCGACCTTGGCACACGCAACCGCGCCATCGCCGCCGACCTTGGGCTCTATGACATCATGACCAGCCGCGGCTATGATCGCCAGACGCTGGAGCGCTGCCTGGCGGATGAGGCCTTGGCCAAGCGCCTGAAAGCCACATCAGCCGCTGCAATCGCTGCGGGCGTGACCAAAAGTCCCGGTTTTTCGATCAACGGCAACCTGCTAAGCAATACGCACGACTGGGCCAGCCTGCGCCCGCAACTGGATGAAAGCCTGAAATAGCATGACCAAGCTTCTCGCCCCCACGATTCTTGGCTCGATTGCCGCTCTCGCAATGGTTGCGGCCGGGCCGCTTACCGCAAAGCCGACCGCGCCGACAAAATCCGCCGGGACTGCCTGGGATCAGAAGCTGTCGCTCAGCCCGGCCGGCAATCACGTGATCGGCAATCCGGCAGCAAAGGTCCGCTTGGTCGAATTCATGAGCTATACCTGTCCACACTGCGCGTACTATGCGGAAGAGAGCAAGGTCGCCCTGCTTCCCAGCCTGGTCCGCCAGGGCAAGGTCGCGATCGAGGTTAGGCCGTTCTTCCGCAACATCATCGACGTTTCGGCCTCGCTGCTGGCGCTGTGCGGACCTGACAACAAGTTCGTTGGCAATCACCACGCAATCATGGCGGCGCAGTCCAGCTGGCTCAAAAACCCGCCCGAAGGCGCTCAGGTACGTTGGAGCACCCCTGACTTTGGCGCCAAGATGAAGGCTGTTGCGCAGGACATGGGCCTCTACAGCCTGATGACCGCGCGCGGTTATACGCCCGCGCAACTCGACCAGTGCCTAGCCAACCGTCCGCTGGCCGACAAGCTGGCGGCGCAAACCAACGCGGCAATGGAAAGCGGCGTCAATGGCACCCCCAGTTTCCTGATCAACGGCAAGTTGCAGGAAGCGCATGAATGGTCCGCGCTCAAGCCGAACCTTACCGCTGCAGCCCGCTGATTCAGTTGTGGAGAAGCGACTGCGCCATCCATGCGCGGCTTCTTCCCCCACCTGAACCGAGCTAAATTTCACGACTCGCATTTCAAGGAACCGAACCGCCATGAACGCCAACCGCACCCGACTGCTGTTCACGCTTGCCCTGGCCCCGCTGGCCCTTGCCGCCTGCAAGCAGGAAGCATCCGCCCCGACCAGCGAAGCGCCCAAGGGCGAAGCGGTTGCGGCCGTCGCCCCGCCCGCTGGCAAGACCTGGACCGAAGTGGTCGAAGTGACCCCCGAAGGCGGTTACCGCGTGGGCAACCCCAATGCCCCGGTCAAGCTTATGGAATATGGCGCGCTCAGCTGCTCGCACTGCGCGGAATTTTCCGAGACCGCGTCGAAGGAACTGCTGGGTGATTTCGTGACCAGCGGCAAGGTCAGCTATGAGCTGCGGTTCTTCATGCTCAACGCGCTCGATATTCCGGCGACCCTGCTGGCCACTTGCGGTTCGCCGGAAGCGGTTGTTACCTTGGCCGAACAGTTCTGGGCTTACCAGCCGACCATGTTCGAAACCTTGAAGGGCAATGAAGCGCAGTACCAACAGGCAGCCGCACTGCCGCCGGCCCAGCGCTTTACCGCGATCGCCAAGGCCGGGGGCATGGACACCTTCTTCGCCAGCCGCGGCATTGCCCAGGCGCAGGGCCAAGCCTGCACCGCCGATGTGAACAAGGCGACCGCCTTCGCCAACGGCACCAACAAGGCCGCGACCGAGATGGGCATAACCGGCACCCCGACTTTCTTCATCAACGGCGCCAAGATCGAAGGCAATACCTGGCCCGTGGTCAAGACCGCACTACAAAACGCCGGCGCCCGCTAAACCCGGGCGTCAGGGGGGCAAGCGGACCGGCACGATGCGGATCAAGCGGCTCAAGCTCTCTGGCTTCAAGAGCTTTGTCGAGCCGGCTGAACTGCGCATCGAGCCGGGCCTGACCGGGGTCGTCGGCCCCAACGGCTGCGGCAAGTCCAACCTGCTCGAAGCGATCCGCTGGGTCATGGGCGAAAGCTCAGCCAAGTCGATGCGCGGCGGCGGGATGGAAGACGTGATCTTCGCCGGGACCGCGCAGCGCCCGCCGCGTGACTTTGCCGAAGTAGTCCTGCTGGCCGATACCGGCGACAACGACAGCGAAATGGAAGTGGTGCGCCGCATCGAACGCGGTGCGGGCAGCGCCTATCGCGTCAACGGGCGTGACGTTCGGGCCAAGGACGTGGCGCTGGTCTTTGCCGACGCCGCGACTGGCGCCCACTCACCCGCGCTGGTCAGTCAGGGCAAGATTGCCGCGGTGATTGCAGCAAAGCCCGCTGAGCGGCGCATGATGCTCGAAGAAGCCGCCGGGATCGCCGGGCTTCACGTCCGGCGCAAGGACGCCGAGCAAAAGCTCCGCGCGACCGAGGCCAACCTCGCGCGGCTTGAGGACCTGATGAGCCAGCTCGACAGCCAGATCGGCTCGCTACGCCGCCAGGCCCGGGCAGCAGAACGCTACAAGGCGCTGTCCGACAGGATCAAGCTGGCCGAGGCGCGGCTGGTCTTTGCCCGGTGGCGCGACGCCGCCGCTGCAGCCGAAGCGGCAAGAGCGGAAGCCCTGACCGCCGAAGCCCGCGTTGCCCAGGCGCAGGAAGCGATGAAGGCAGCGCAAGAAGCGCAGCACGCTTCTGCTGAAGCCTATACCGCGGCGCGCGATGAACTGGCCGACCGCCGCGATGATGCCACGGCCCATGGCCACCGCATGGCCGCGCTGAGCAGCCAGCTTGAAGCCGCCGAAGAACGGCTCAGGGACCTCGACCGGCAGCAGCAGCGGCTGGAGGAAGACCGCGGCGATGCCGACCGCCTAACCAAAGATGCGGCGGAAGCGCTGGCCAAGCTGGAACGGGAACTGGCCGAGGGCGAGGAAAGGCTCGCCGAGGACGAAAAGCGCCGCCCGCAAGTCGCGGCCGCTCTGGACAATGCCGACCGCAACCTGCGCCAGGCCGAACTGGCCCTGGCCAAGGCCACGGCCGACCAGGCCGGGGTCGAGGCGGAATGGCGCGTGGCCGATGCGGAACTCGCCCAGGCCCGCCAGCGCCTGTCGCGCATCGAAGCAGAAGTACGACGTCAGGAGGAACTGTCCGAAAGCTTGGCCCGAGAAGGCGATCCCCTGCTCGCGCTGGCCGAAGCTGAGAAATCACGTGAAGTCGCAAGTGCCGCCCTCGTCGCGGCACGCTCGGCACTGGACGGCCAGCAAGAGCGCAAGGCCGAACTTCAGGCTGCTCGCGACGAAGCATCATCCACTCTGGCTTCGGCCAAGGCCGAGCTGGCCGGGGTAGAACGCGAATGGCAGGCTCTGGTCCGTGATCGCGACGCCCGGGCCAAGCAGGCTTCGGGCAAGCATGGCCGCACTGCGCTGGACGCGCTCCGCGCCGCACCCGGCTATGAGCGGGCGCTTGCTGCCGTCCTGGGCCGTGATGCCAAGGCTCCGCTGGGATCGGCTCCGGCAGACGCCGACGGGCGTTTCTGGACCGGATCGCAGGCACCTGCCCCGGTTGCAGGCAGCCTGCTAACCCACGTCACCCAATGTCCGGATGAATTGAAGGCCCGCCTCGCGCTTGTCCACGTGACCGAAAGCGACGATGGCCGCGCTCTCGCTCCGGGCGAATGGCTGGTTACCCTCGGCGGCCGTATTCGGCGCTGGGACGGCTTCGTCGCCAAGGGCGAAGGCGCGGCGGAAGCCGCCCGGCTTGAAGCGGAGAACCGCCTTGCCGCTCTGGAAAAGGAACTCCCCGCCCTGCGCGATGCGGTCGCAGCTGCCGAGGATAAAGCCCAGTCAGTGGGCAAGGAGCTGTCCGATTTGCAGCTAGCCCTGGTTGCCGCCGAACGAGCGATTGCCGCGGCAGCCGATGCCGAACGCGCCGCCTTGCGCGCGGTCGATCAGGCCGAAGCGGCCAAGGCCCGGATCGAAGCGCGCCGGGCGGAGCTGGCCGCCAGTGCGACCGACCTGGCCGGACAACGCGCGCAGGCCGAAGCGGAGTGCAACTCCGCGGAAGAGCGCCGCGCCGCCCTGCCCGATCCCGAAAGCGGGCGCGCGCAGCTGGCCGCCGCACAAAGCCGCCATGATGCGGCCCGGCAAGCACTGCAGGCCGCGACGGCAGGCCTTGCCTCGCACGATCAGGCGCTGGCCGTGGCACGGGAGCGCTGCAACACCCAGCGCAATGACATCAGGTCATGGCAGGCCCGCGCCGGCGATGCGGCCAGCCGGCTCGCCTCGATGACCCGCCGGTTCGAGGAAATTGCCCAGGAGCGCGCCGTAGTCGCCGCCAAGCCGCCCAGCCTGATCCGTGAGCTTGAAGCCGGGGACGAGATCCGCACCCGGCTGGCGGTCGAACTCGCCGCCGCCGAAGCCAAGGTCTCCGAGCTGGCGGACGCTGCAAGGCTGGCCGACGCACACTTCAATGCTATGAACGAAGGCCTCGCCTCGGCCCGCGAAGCGCGCGCGGGTGCGGCTGCCCGGGCCGAAAACGAGGAAGCGCGCCGCGCGGAAATGGCGGGTATCTCGGGCGAACGCTTCCAGTGCCCGCCGCCCCTGCTGCCCGAGCGGTTTGCGTTTGAGTCCGCCGAAGTCGGTCCTGCCCCGCAGGAGAGCGCGGAGCATGACAAGCTCACCGCCGACCGCGAGCGGCTTGGCCCGGTCAACTTGGTCGCGGCCGATGAACTGGCAGAAATCGAAACCCGGCACGGCGCGAGCATCGCCGAGCAGGCCGAACTGGTCGAAGCGGTCAACCGACTGCGCGGTTCCATCGGCAATCTCAACCGCGAGGGCCGCGAACGGCTCCGCGCCGCTTTCGAAGCGGTGAATACCCATTTCCAGCGCCTCTTCGCCAAGCTGTTTGAAGGTGGGCAGGCCCATCTGGCGTTGGTCGATAGCGACGATCCGCTGGAGGCGGGTCTGGAAATCTACGCTCAGCCGCCCGGCAAGCGGCTTCAATCGCTAACCCTGCTGTCGGGCGGAGAACAGGCGCTGACCGCCGTGGCGCTGATCTTTGCCCTGTTCCTGACCAACCCGGCGCCGATCTGCGTCCTCGACGAAGTCGATGCGCCGCTCGACGACGCCAATATCGAGCGCTTCTGCGACCTGCTGGAAGCCATGACTCAGGAAACCGAGACCCGCTACCTGATCGTCACGCACAACGCCGTCACGATGAGCCGGATGCACCGCCTGTTCGGCGTGACCATGGTCGAGCGCGGCGTTTCGCGGCTGGTCAGCGTTGACTTGCAAGCCGCTGAGCAATTGCTGGCGGCGGAGTAGGCTCAGGCCGCTGCAGACCCGTCCAGAACGAACCGCGGACCTGTTCCACCTACACCGACGCGATCATCGCGGTTGGAAAGACGGCAGCGATCCAGGCTGAGGCAGCCGCAACCGATACATTCGTCAAGCTTGGCGCGGGTTTTGGTCAAAAGCTGGATCTTCGCATCGATTGCCCCGCGCATCGAACGGCTAATCCTCTGCCAATCCGCCAAGGTGGGAGTCCGTCCTTCGGGCAGCTTGGACAGTTCCACCTCGATCTCATCAAGGCCAAGGCCGAGCTTTTGCGCAATCAGGATAAAACTGAGACGACGAATGTCGCTGCGCAGGAACCGACGCTGGTTACCCGCAGTGCGCAGGGCCTGGATCAGGCCCTTGTCCTCGTAAAACCGGATCGCCGAAACTGCCAGGCCAGTACGCCGGGCCAGTTCGCCGATCGGCAACAGATCATTGCGATCCAATGGTCGAAACTCCGCCGATTCGCCTGACCTCAAGCTAACTTGAGGTTAGGAGGGCACAAAGCGATTTCTCCGGTATATTACCTAAATTATTGATATGAAATGATAATATATACTTCATTTACAGCAAGGCGGGCTGGTCCGGCGCCTCATACCCGCCAGCCCAGCGCTCGGTCGTCTTCTCGACCGAGATCGCATCCTCCCAGGTCTGGCACAGCGCCAGGGCATCCTCCGGCGCCCCTTCCAGCCAGTAACGCTGCGCCGCGTTGCTGAGGATCAGGGGCATCCGGTCATGGACTTCGGCCATCTGCGGATGACCGTCGACCATGACCACGGTGTAGACATCACCCCATTCCGCGCTGGGCCGCCACAGGCCAGCGACCGCGAAAACATCCTGATCGGGCAAGCCATACCAGGTGCGGGTCATCCGGCCCTTCTCGCCCTCGGCTTCGGCCCATTGGCTGATCGGGACGAGGCAGCGCCGCTGAACGAAACTGTCGCGCCAGAACGGGGTGAGCAGCTTGTCCTCGCGGGCATTGGTGACCGGCTTGGGTTTTAGCGTTTGCCCCTGCCGCCCAGTCAGGACGAGCGGGAAGCCCCAAGTCATCGCGCGGGCGCGGCCTTCGGCAATGACGAGGCCCGGATACCCGGGATAAACCTCAGTGCCGTAATTGGCGGACAGGTCTGGTTCCACCGCAAACATCCGGGCAACTTCCTGCGTGCCCTTGGTCATGCGGTAGAGGTTGCACATCCTAGCGCTCGCACCCACCGATGATCAGCGCCGCGCTAAGCATTGCCGACCACCCAGCAGGCGAGCGCCACCAGTAGACCGGTGGTGCGGTTCGCGCGGAACCGAGCCAGCGCGTTGTCCGTGTCCGTGTCGTTCAGGGTGACCACTTGCCAAGCAAGATGCAGCGCGGCGGGTGCTAGCGCGAGCAATGCGATCCAAACCGGCCGCAGCACCCAAGGCGCCGGCCAAGGCTGCCCCCAAGAGCAGCG
>CAZNBX010000009.1:0-7346 GCA_964571305.1 uncultured Novosphingobium sp. | reverse complement strand
AGCTCTATCCCGTCCGGTCTCAGCAACCACACCGCCAGCCCCCAAAGTGCGATGGCACCGGCATAGAAGGCCGTCACGCCGCTCTTCACGTGCCTTCCCAGGGTCAGCGCGCTGGAGCCGATCCCGACCATCGCGTCATCCTCGCGGTCCTGGCAGGCGTAGATCGTGTCATAGCCAATGCACCACAGGATCGCCCCGGCATAGAGCGCGGCGAGCACGTCCAGCCGGTCGCTGCGCAGCGCAGCCCAGCCGACCGGCGCACCCCAGGTGAAGACGATCCCAAGCCACGCCTGCGGAAAGCCGGTGATCCGCTTCATGAAGGGATAGGCAGCGACCAGCGCCAGACTACCCAGCGCGACAAGCTGAGCCTGCCAGCGCAGTTGCAGCAGAACGATCAAGCCGATCAGGCACAGGGCGACCAGCCACACCCATGCGACTTTCGTGCTAATCCGGCCCGCAGCAATCGGGCGCTGGGCGGTACGAGCAACTTTGCGGTCAATATCGGCATCGACAATGTCGTTGAACACGCAGCCCGCGCCGCGCATCACAATCGCACCCAGCAGCATCCATGCCAGCAAGCCCCACGCGCCGGCTCCGCCCGCCAGCAGCAAGCCCCAGGCACAGGGCCAGAACAGCAGCCACCAGCCGATCGGACGATCGAACCGCGCCAGCAGCGCCAGATCGCGCAACGGTTGCGGCAGGCGCAGGATCAGGCCGCGATGCTCGGTGTCGGGAACGATCTGCTGCTGGGCATCCATGGCGCAGTCCTTAACCGACTGATCCCGATGCGTCATCCCGATACATCGACCGCGCAGCCACGCTTGTTAAAGAGAAACCTTTGCGGCTCGAGCGATCCCCCTTAAAGACGCTCACATGCCTGCCACTCCCGCCTGGCCCCCGAAAAGCGCGCCGCGCCTGTTTGTCACCACGACGCTTGCCGCCGATACGGCCGTGCAGATCGATGGACCGCAGGCCCACTACCTCGCCCGCGTGATGCGGATCGCGCCGGGGGACATCGTCATCCTCTGCGACGACCAAACTGGCGAATGGGCCGCCCGCGCCGTTGAAGTCGGCAAGCGCGATGTCGTGGTGACGGTCGAAGCATTGCTCCGCCCGCGCGAGGAGGTGCCGGACTTCACGCTATGCGCCGCCTTGCTGAAGAAGGATCGGTTCGATCTGGTGCTGGAAAAGGCCTGCGAACTGGGCGTGCGCAAGATCCAGCCGGTGCTGACCCGGCGCTGCGTCGCCGATAAGTTGAACCTCGACCGCGCCCGAACCGTGCTGATCGAGGCAGCGGAGCAATGTGCCCGCACGGCCCTTCCCGAGATTGCCGAGCCGGTGAAGCTGGAAGCCCTGCTCAAGGCGTGGGAAGCGGACCGTACCCTGTTCTTCGCTGACGAGAATGGCGGCGATGGAGCATCGGCACAGTTTGCCTCGCATCCCGGGGCTGCCGCCCTATTGACCGGCCCGGAAGGCGGGTTTGACGATGCCGAACGCAGCGCCATTCGCGCCCTGCCCCAGGCCCGCGCGATAACGCTTGGCCCCCGCATCCTGAGGGGTGAGACGGCCGCCATTGCCGGGACCGCCCTGTGGATGGGCACCGTCGGCGACTGGGCATAGGCGCGCTTTACCCGGCGACCAGCGCGCGCGCTCCGGCTTCACCCAGCCAGCGCACCGGGACTTTCCAGACCTGCGCTATCTTGGCTTCGGATAGGGCAACCTGCGGCGCACCATCCGCGACGACCTTGCCGCCGTCGAGCACCACCACGCGGTCGGCATGGTTCATCGCCTGGGCCAGGTCATGGAGGACCAGGCAGACTCCCACGCCTTCGCTGGCCAGACGCCTGAATTGCCGCAACAGGGCAAGCTGGTGGGCAAGGTCGAGGTTGGCGAGCGGTTCGTCGGCGAGAATCCAGCGCGGTTCTCCTGCCAGGACGCGAGCGAGAAGAACCCGCGCCAGTTCGCCGCCGGAAAGGTGCGAAATGCTGCGGCGGCGCAGGTCAGCTAGGTCGAGTGCTGCAAGCGCGGCATCCACCGCAGCGCGGTCAGCATCTCGTCCGGCGCCCCACGGCAAGCGTCCCAATCCTGCGAGCGTTTCGACCGAAAGGTTCCAAGCCACTTCGCCCTGCTGCGGCAGATAACCGATCGCCTGCGCGCGCTGGCGCGGCGCCAATTCCGCAAGCGGCGAACCATCCAGCGCAACGCTTCCCTGTTGAGTCGGCAGCAGACCCGCGAGACATCCCAGCAAGCTCGATTTTCCCGCGCCATTCGGTCCGCAGATTGCGGCCACCTCACCGGGTCGGAGCGCCAGCGAAACGTCCTGCAAACGTCCAGCCAGCGAGAGATTTTCAGCCGCGAGCATCATGCAAGCTCCCGCCGCATGCGCAGCAAAAGGCCGAGGAAAAACGGCGCACCTAGCAAGGAGAGGGCAATCCCCAGCCGCAATTCGCTGGCCATTGGCAAGACCCGGCACAGGCTGTCGGCGAGCAGTAGCAACAGCGCCCCTGCCAAGGCCGAAGGGAGGATCAAGCTCGATGGCCGCTGGTCGGTAAAACGGCGCAACAAGTGCGGGACGATCAGGCCGACGAAGCCAATGATCCCCGCCGCAGCAACTCCGGCTCCGACGGTCAGGCCCACCCCGGCGATCATCAGCCATTGCAGGCGGCGCGGCTCAACTCCCAGCGAGCGCGCCGCAGCCTCGCCCAAGGACAGCGCGTCGAGCGACTTTCCGGCCAGCGTCAGCACGGCGATCCCGGCAAGGGTCAGGGGCGCGGCAAAACTGACCTCGTGCCACGAACGGTCGGTCAGCGCGCCCATCAGCCAGGTCACGATCTCGCTCATGGCAAAGGGCATCAACGCTCCGGCAAGGCTGGCGATCATCATGCCAGCCAGTGTGAACAGCATAGCCGATCCGGTCCGCCCAGCGATCAGGCCGAGGAGCGCCATCGCCAAGGCGGCTCCGACCAGGGCAAAGAGCGGCAAGGTCCAGGCCGTCGCCGCCCAGCCGGACCAGAAGCTGAGCACCGCGCCCAGAGCGGCGCCGGGGGCAATTCCGAACAGACCGGGATCGGCCAGCGGATTGCGCAGATAGCCCTGCATAGCCGCACCCGCAGCGCCTAGTCCTGCACCCAGCGTCACCGCGAGGATCACGCGAGGTAAGCGCAAATCTATCAATATTGCCAACGCATTGGGCGAAAGTTCTGAGAACGGATCGAGCCACACCCGCCCTGCCAACAGGGATATTGGCATGGCCAGTACCAGCGCAATCAGCAGCCATGTGAGGAGGCGGTTCATCGGACCGACCGCCTAACCGCGCCAAGCCGCTCGGCCGCGCGAATGATGGTCGGCCCGCCGCACCACAGCAGCGAGGGATCCAGGACCTCGCGGCGGGTTCCGTGTAATTTGGCCATAGCTGGATGGGCCAGCATGCGGTCCTCGTTCCCCGCGCCGTGGCTGGCCGCCAGAATCAGGCGCGGCGGGTCGGCGAGGACTTGTTCCAAGGGCAGGATATCGGCCTGCCCCAGTCCCCGGGCGGCGGCGGCATTGGCAAAGCCGGTGCGGCGCAGCAGGTCGGCGATCAGGGTTCCCTCGCCCGGCACGATCCCGCCCGATTGCCACACCAGCGCCGAAACGGGCGCACCATCCGGAGCGCGGTTGGCGTCCAGCGCTGCGCGCATTCTGGCAATCAGGGCCTCGCCCCGCTCGGGATGGGCGGCCAGCGTGGCAAGGCGGCGCACCTGCGCTTCGCTCTCCTCGACAGTTCCGGCCATGCCGAACTGCTCAAACCGCATTCCCAGCCGCGCCATGGCTTGCGCCGTGGCAGGCGGGGTGAACGTGCTGCCGACGACAAGATCGGGATGGAGCGCCAGCACTTCCTCAACCGTGCCCGACACCGCCCGGAACCGCCGCGCCGTGGCAAGGTCCATCGAACTGGCCGCCGGGTCGTGGCTATAGGCCGAAATCGCCAGGATTTGCTGCGGCTCCGCCACTTCGGCCAGGATTGCGTCGGTGCAGGGATTGAGACTGACCAAGGTCGGCGCGGATTGCGGCGGCCCCGCCTCTTGCGCCGGTGCAGCCGAGCAGGCCGCCAGCACCAATGCCAGAAGCGGGGCCAGCCGCCTTACCACTTCACCCGCACTCCGGCATAGGCGGAGCGGCCGTAGGTGCCGTAACCAGCGACAGTCTGGTACTTTGCATCGGTAAGGTTCTCGATCCGGCCATAGAGCTCAAGCTGGTCGCCCAGAGGCATCGAAGCATGCAGCATCACCAGGGTGTAGCCATCGAGCGGCACGAGGTTCGCCTGATCGTCAAAGCTGTCCCCGACCAGCAGCAGGCTCGCCCCAAGCCTCAGTCCAAAAGGCGTTTCCCAATCGGCGGCGACATTGCCGCTGTGCTGCGGGCGCAGTTGCAGCCGTTTGCCCAAATAGGCTCCGGACTGGTTGATCGCATTGGTCAGGGTGTAATTGGCGTCAAACCGCAGTTGCGGACTGGGCTGGACCCGGAGCGTCAGTTCAAGACCATCGGTATCGACCTTGCCGATGTTCTCGGACTGATAACTATCCCACGAAAAAACGATCAGGTTGGTCGAGCGGCGATTGAACCAGGTGACACCGAAATGAACCTGGTCGTCCAGCAGCGCCTGCTCAAGGCCCAGGTCCAGATTGCGGGCGGTCTCGGGCTTCAGCGCGGGATTGCCATAGGGCGGCTGGCCTTCGGTAAGGGTCGGCGCGCGGAACCCTTCGGCATAGGTGGCGCGGAGCACGGTCGTACCGTCGTTCAGCGACCAGGCGAGATTGCCGCCCAGCGTGGTCTGGCCGCCATAGGTGCTGTAATCGTCATGGCGGACCCCGCCGGTCAGGGTCAGACCTTGCGCGGGCCGCAGGGTGAGCTGCGCATAGCCACCCGTCACGTCGGTGTCGGCAAGCTGGGCCGGATCGCCCTCGTAAGAGGTGCTCGACGAGGTACGCTCATGCTCCAGACCGAAACCCAGCGTCGCCAGGGCGGCCAGATCGAACGAACTGCGGTATTCGAACCGGTTGATTTCGCCAGAGACGACGTAATTGTTATAGCTGAACGTGACCGGATCGCTGCCACGGCGGCGAATGTCGGTGCGGGTATAGGCAAGGCGGTTTTGCCACTTGCCGTCCGCGAGCGCGAAGTCCACCCCAGCATAGCCGGCGAACTGGCGGTTGCGGGCCATGGCCAGCGATTCCGCGCCGCCGCTATATTCGGAATCAAAGTCGGCGCGGCTGTTGTTGTAATAGCCCCGCAAATCAAGCGAGAGGCCCGGCGTCAGTTCCGCCTTGATCCGGCCATTGAGCGCCCAGGTCTGGCTGCCGTCCTTTTCGGCGCCACCTGCCAAGGCCGATATTCCGTCAGTCCGGAAAAAGGTGCCGCCAAGGCTCGCCTGCAATCGGTCGCTCCCACCGGAGAGGTTGGCGCGGCCCAGCAGCGTATCGGCATAGCCGTATTCCACGGCGCCCCGCGTTTGAACCCCATCGGTCGGCAATGCGGACTCGATATTGACCACCCCGCCCATCGCCTGGCTGCCCCAGACGACCGAATTGGCGCCGCGCAGGACTTCGATCCGGTCAGCATTACCGGTCAGCAGGCTGCCAAAGTCGACTGCCGCATTGGGGCTGGACGGATCGTTGATCCGCACCCCGTCGATCAGGACCAGCGTCTGCGAGCTGTTGCCGCCGCGCAGGAACAGGCTGGTTTGCCCGCCAGCCGGCCCGCGCTGCGCCACGCTTGCACCGGGCAAGGTGCGGAGCGCATCGGAGAGGTTAACCGCCTGCAAGTGATCCAGGTCTTCGCGGGTGACCACGGTGATTGCCTGCCCGGCACTATCGCGCGGCTGGGCAAAGCCGGTCGCTACGACGACGATATCGTTCTCTTGCTCGGTTGCTTCAGCCGGGGTGCTATCCTGCGCATGGGCAGGGGTTGCCAGGGCCGCAGCGCTGGCGAGGATCGAAATTTTAAAGGCATTCATGCATGTCGACTCCACCAATGAACGAAGCCGTTCATGGCGGAGCACCCGCGCCACAAGGCACGGATCCACGCTGCATTCCGGTACACCCCGCCCGGCTGCGGAACGACCATCATGGGCAGGTCTCCTGGCTCCCGGATCACTGCTTTGCGCCCGCCTTCCCGGTACCTCTTGCAAGGACGCCAGTGGCATATGGGACGCATCGCTCCCCGGTCACAGTTGCGGGGGCAGCAGAGGATTTGAACCTCCTTCCCTCTTAGGCCTGGTCTCCCAGGCAACCCGTGACGTGGCCGAGGTCTTAGGACTGCACCTGGAAAAGCGCAACCGTGTGATTACCATTGTGGTTGGCCGCAGGAGTTGCGTTTGGCAGCCGTTTCGTAGCGTCTGCGGACAATTACCGATCTTGTTGCAATTGCGAACTATTATCACAAAATAGTTGGTCGTACGACCTTTTATCGCCTTGCAATCACCAAACCGGGGGCCTAGGGCGAGTCCATTAGCCGGACGACTGCACCCCGCGGGATGGGATAGGTCGTTCGTGTGCCAGCCGCGATCCCGCAATCAGGGAAGGACGAATTCGCACTATGGCTCGCAAGAAGATTGCCCTCATCGGCGCCGGCATGATCGGCGGCACTTTGGCCCACCTCGCCGCCAAGAAGGAACTGGGCGACATCGTCCTGTTCGACATTGCCGAAGGCATGCCCCAGGGCAAGGCGCTGGACCTAGCGCAGTGCGGCCCGATCGAAGGCTTTGACGCCAATATCAAGGGCACCAACGATTACGCCGACATCGCCGGCGCCGACGTGGTGATCGTCACCGCCGGCGTGCCGCGCAAGCCGGGCATGAGCCGCGATGACCTGCTGGGCATCAACCTCAAGGTCATGAAGTCGGTGGGCGAGGGCATCAAGGCCCATGCGCCGAACGCCTTCGTGATCTGCATCACCAATCCGCTCGACGCGATGGTCTGGGCGCTGCGCGAATTCTCGGGTCTGCCGCACAACAAGGTCGTCGGCATGGCAGGCGTGCTGGACTCGGCACGCTTCGCCACCTTCCTCGCGTGGGAATTCGGCGTTTCGGTCAAGGACGTGAACGCCTTCGTGCTGGGTGGCCACGGCGACACCATGGTCCCGGTCCTGGAATACTCCACGATCAGCGGCATCCCGGTCACCGACCTGGTCAAGATGGGCAAGTCGACCAAGGAACGCCTCGACGAAATCGTTGCCCGCACCCGTTCGGGCGGCGGCGAAATCGTTGGCCTGCTCAAGACCGGTTCGGCCTATTACGCCCCGGCCACCAGCGCCATCGCCATGGCCGAAGCCTATCTGGGCGACCAGAAGCGCATCCTGCCCTGCGCGGT
>CAZNBX010000008.1:2532-20838 GCA_964571305.1 uncultured Novosphingobium sp. | reverse complement strand
CAGGGATATCTCGATCTCAACTTTCTGATCCCCGAAATGGTCGAGCGGATCGATTATGCAAAGGGACCCTACCACGCTGCAGATGGTGATTTTGCCTCTGCCGGATCGATGCGGTTTGTAACAAAGTCGCGGCTTGGCCGTCCCATTGTCGAAGTGACGGGGGGATCTTTTGGCTATTGGCGCGGCTTGGCCGCCGGGAGCGCCGATATCGCAAGCGGCTCGCTACTCGGTGCATTGGACGCTACCGTTTCCGATGGGCCATGGGTGCTTGATGAACGGCAGCGCAAGTTCAATGGGTTGCTCAAATATACAGCGGTCAATTGGTCACTTGGCCTGTCAGGCTATGCCAATAGCTGGACCTCGACCGATCAGGTGCCGGAACGCGCGATCGCCTCTGGTCTGATACCGCGCAATGGCTTTATCGACCCTCATCTTGGTGGCCGAGCTGGACGGATCGCGCTGACATTCAACGGCCAATTCGGGGATACGCGTGTCTCGGCCTATGCGATTGGATCGCGCCTCGAGCTGACCTCAAATTTCACCTACTTTCTCGATGATCCTGTGAGCGGCGATCAGTTCCGTCAGGCCGACAGGCGTGGCGTATTTGGCGGCTCGATTCGTCATGAGTTCAAGGGTGACCGCGTGACCTGGCGCATTGGTGCCGACACGCGCTGGGACAGGATCGGCCAAGTTGGGCTCTACGATACGGTCATGGGAGAAGTGGTAGGCACCGTTCGCGAAGATCGAGTCGACGAATTTGGTGGGGGCCTATACGGTGAGGCGGAACTCTCATTGGCGCGCAACCTACGCCTCGTGCTTGGCCTGCGTGGTGATGCTATCACCTATGATGTGAAGTCTGATCTAGCGCTGAACTCTGGGAAGGGATCGGCTGCAATCGTAACGCCCAAGGCTGCATTGGCATGGCAAGCGGGTGGCGGGATCGAACTCTACGCCAATTATGGTGAGGGATATCATTCTAACGATGTCCGCGGAGCCGCTATCCAAGTGGATCCAGCGAGCGGCGCGTCAGCCGATAAGGTTCCAGTCTTCGCACGCTCCCGCGGCGCAGAGCTCGGTGCACGCATAGAGCGTTCACGCCTGACGGCGTCGCTAGTGGGCTATTGGCTCGATCTGGCATCAGAACTTGTATTTGTGGGAGATGCTGGAACCACGGAGCCCAATGACGCGTCGCGGCGGTTTGGCAGTGAACTCGCGCTGTTTTGGCGGCCAAGTGAAGGGCTCACTTTAGACAGCACAGCATCCTGGACGCATGCACGGTTTCGGGGTGTGGATGCTGGGCAGGGTCATATCCCGGGTGCGACGCCATTTGTGCTGGGCGGCGGGATCAGCGCAAAAGTCTCACCTCGAACAACGCTAACGGCAAGGCTGCGGCATTTTGCAGGTGCTCCGCTGATCGAGGATAGTTCGCAGCGATCGCAACCAACAACGCTTGTGAACCTGGGAGCCTATTGGGAGTCTGGCCGGGTGCGTCTTGGATTGGACGTGTTGAACCTGTTTGATGCCAAGGACCCGGACATCAGCTACTGGTATGCCTCGCGGTTGCCTGGAGAGCAGTCCGGAGGAACGGAAGATCGACATATCCATCCAGTCGAGCCTCGTCAGGTGAGAGCGGTATTTAGGATAAGAAATTGAGCTCCATGACTGCACTGCGAGCAATCGTACTCGGATCAATTGCTTGGAGCGTGCTGCCCGGCAAAGCGTTTGGTGCGGAAAAAGACCAGTATCAGATCTTAGTCACGGCAAGTCCGCTCGGAGGTGCTGAGGCTAAGGTCGCTGATGCGAAGGCGCTTGAAATTTCAGGCGCGGTCAGCGTGGCCGATCAACTCGTCCGCACCGCAGCAGGGGTGAGTGTCAACGACATGCAGGGCAATCCCCTGCAAAATGATATAAGCTTTCGTGGTTTCACGGCTTCGCCGCTGCTCGGCACGCCGCAAGGTCTGTCGGTCTATCTCGATGGGGTGCGGGTCAACCAGCCCTTTGCCGAAGTGGTCAACTGGGACCTGATCCCGACATCGGCCATAGCCCAAATCGACCTAATATCAGGCTCTGCCCCACAGTTTGGACGTAATTCGTTGGGCGGCGCGCTGACGGTTCGGACCAAGGATGGCAAGAACGATCCGGGCATTGGGCTGGAAGCAAGCTATGGTTCGTTCAATCGCTTCACCGGCAACGCCCAGTGGGGCGACCAAGCCGATAATGGCCTCAACTGGTTCATCACCGCCGATCATTTTCGCGAGGATGGCTGGCGCGATTTTTCGCCCTCGCGTGCGACCCGCACCTTTGCCAAACTGGGCTGGAGCGACGCGCAAAGCGATCTGTCGCTTTCCGGCCATTTCGCCGACACAAACCTCAACGGCAACGGCCTTCAGGAAATGCGTCTGCTTGCCGCCGACCGGTCGAGTATCTACACCGCGCCCGACAACACCAGAAGCCGGGCCTGGCTGGTCAATCTCAAGGGCAGCCATGCGCTCTCCGACACAGTCAGCTTCAGCAGCAACGCGTTCTGGCGGCGCACCCGCACCGCGACTTTCAACGGCGACGTCAACGACGGCTCGCTGGGCCAAAGCTTGTATCAGCCCAATGCCGCCGAACGGGCCGCGCTGACTGCTGCGGGCTATACAGGGTTTCCGCTGACTGGCGAGAGTCAGGTTAACACGGCGTTTCCCAAGTGGCGCTGCATCGCCAATGTCCTGCTCAACGAGGAACCGAACGAGAAGTGCAACGGCCTCGCGAACCGTTCACTGACGACGCAAAGCGAATGGGGCTTTGGCGGCGAACTGGCGATGCGCGAACCCATTGCGGGCATCGAACAGAGCCTCACTTTCGGCCTGTCCTACGTGAATGCCCGTGCCGATTTCGCGCAGCGTTCGCAGTTCGGCTATCTGCTACCCGACCGCACGGTGGTCACGGTCGATGGTCCCGGTGCCTTTGCCGATGGGACCCAGAATTCCGAAGGCGCTTTCGATGCGCGGGTCGACCTGCACAGCCGCACCGCCAGCCTCGGGATCTACGCGCTGGAAAGCGCGCAGTTGGCCAAGCGCCTGCGGCTTGATCTGGGAGGGCGCTATGACCGCACATCCATCCACAACCGTGACCGTATCACCCCCGGCGGCGGCACCGGTTCGCTCGACAGCGATCCGGTCTACGATCACTTCAACCCCTCGGCTTCGCTGACCTGGCAGCCAACAAAGGGGGCGGAACTCACGCTATCATGGTCGCAAGCCTCGCGCGCGCCCTCGGCGATCGAGCTAGGCTGCTCTGACCCCGCCAGCCCGTGCCGCCTGCCCAATGCGCTCGCGGGCGATCCGCCGCTGCGGCAGGTGGTAGCACAGACGATCGAAGCGCGTGCTTCGCTGCGAGGTGATACGTGGACGCTCGGCGGCAGCCTGTTCCGGACCGATGCCAGCGACGACATCCTGTTCGTGACCGACGATCCCTCAGGGTTCGGCTATTTCCGCAATTTCGGGAAGACCCGGCGGCAAGGTTTCGAAATCGAGGGCTCGGCCACATTCGGCGCGTTGTCGCTCTTGGCCAGCTACACTTATCTAGACGCGACCTACCGCTCGCCCGAAGTGGTTGGCGGCTCTCCCAACTCGGCCAATGATGCTGTGGCACCGGGCTTCGAAGGCAGCATTGCCATCAGTCCCGGTGACCGCATTCCGCTGATCCCACGCCACCTGTTGAAGGCCGGAGCTCAATGGAGCCCGATTCGGCAGGTCAGTTTCAGTCTCGATATGATTGCGGCCTCCGGGGTCAATGCGCGCGGCAACGAGAACAATCTTCACCAGCCTGACGGCGTCTATTTCCTCGGCCCGGGCAAGACCGATGCTTACGCGGTGTTCAACCTCGGCGTAGAGGTCCGTCCGGCTAGCGCGGTCACGCTGTTCGCTACGGTTCGCAACCTGTTTGAAAAGCAATATGCCACTGCGGCCCAACTCGGACCGACGGCCTTCGATGCCAATGGTAACTTCGTTGCTCGGCCGTTTAGCGGCCCTGTGATCGACGGCGATCGACCTCTGCTGTCATCGACGTTCTATGCAGGGGGCGCGCCGCGATCAGTTCAGATTGGAGCGCGGCTGCGGTTCTAAAATTTGAACATAGGCAACCTCTCATTAATGCCCGACACGAAAGTATCGGCATACCAGCCTCAGTTTGAGCTGAGACCCTGAAGGCCTACTGCATCGCCTGCTTCTGATGAAGTCGCACCAGACCTAATCCCAAGATCTGGCAAATCTCCGCCATGCGTTCCTCGGGCGTCATATCATCCGGGTGCGGCCCTCCAGGCGACCAGGCTCGATCCGGTTGCGGTTGATAGACATGCTTGTTGGCAAAGAGATCCTTCACCAGCGAGGGCTTCTTCGCGAGGATCGCCAGCAGGACTTGCGCAGGCCCGGTAGGTTCACGGCGGCCCTGTTCCCAATTGAGCAAAGTGCCTTTGGGCACCCCAATGCTCTGGGCGAACTCAAACTGGGACAATCCGGTTTTCGCACGGAGAGCCCCGACATTCACCGGCGGGACTTTAACGCGAGGCTGTCTGCCGGCGCTTTTGCCAGAACCGACATAAGTCACGGTTACCTTCAGCCCACCGAGGGCGCTTTTTCTCTTTGTCATGGGGCTGGCTAAGTTCGACGCAAAAGTGCGTCAATGGCGCACACTTGGGCCGGAGGCAGGCAGGAACGGTGGCTGGCTCAAAAACCGTACCGAACACAATTCAGTGGAGAGCTTTTTAGGGCTCAAAAATGGCGGATTTTCGCCGTTTCGTTCTGAAGGTGCATTTTGTGGTTCGCAAAAATCACAATGGTAGGCATTTGAATTCGCGTTTTTTTCGAATGATCAAATGGTTGCCAGGCTCTCGACTGAAACCAACCAAAAATCGCTTGAAAGCATTGAAAATAAGCCATTTTTCAGAAAGATGAGGCCTCTAACCGAGTTTGTATTTGGGCCCTATTTGTCAAATGGCGGAGCGGGAGTCCGCCTAACTAGCATGTTTTGGCATCTCAATTTGTTTACTCCATTGCGTTTAAACGTCTTAGTTTTAAAGAATTTGCTAAAGACAGCGTCCCAATCCGTACCATTGCAATCTGTGGAAGCGGCACTATTTTCGTGGGCTAGGAAATGGGCTAGGAGATGTCCGGTGCCACGCAAGGTCCACAATTCGCTCACGCCGCTGCAAATCAAGAATGCTGGGCCTGGCCGCTACGCCGACGGTGGCGGTCTCTATTTGCGGGTCCAGGGCGCCGGTTCGAAGTCGTGGCTGTTCCGCACCGCAGTTGCTGGGAAGACACGGGATATCGGATTGGGGCCTGCGGCCGGGCCAGGTGCAATGTCTCTTGCCCAGGCGCGGCTCGTTGCGCAGGAGCTATCGCTCAGAGTTGCCCGCGGCGAAGCGATCGACGGACCGCGCGCTGCTGCCCGCAAAGCAGCAGCTGAAGAACAGCGCAAAGCAGGCGCCGCCAAAACCTTCAAAGAGGTCGCCGAGGCATTCGTGGATCTACGCGAAGGTGGCTGGCGCAATGACAAACATCGTCAGCAATGGCGCAACACGCTCAAGACTTACGCCTACCCTCATTTCGGAAACCTGCCGGTGGCTGAGATCGACACTAACCATGTGATGGCAGCACTCACGCCGATCTGGGCGACCAAGCCCGAAACGGCGAGCCGGATCCGGGGGCGCATCGAGAACGTGCTCGATGCAGCGAAAGTCCAAGGGCTCAGGAGCGGTGAGAACCCAGCCCGCTGGCGCGGCCATCTCGACCATCTCCTGCCCAAGCGCCAAAAGCTCACCCGCGGCAACCATGCGGCAATGGCCTTCCAAGCTCTGCCAGAGTTCGTAGCTAAGCTCCGCAGCCGTGAGGCGGTCGCTGCTCTGGCGCTAGAATTCACGATCCTCGCTGCCGCGCGTACCGGAGAGGTGCTGGGCGCCACTTGGGGAGAGATCGATACCCCGGGGGCGGTTTGGACCATTCCTGCTTCTCGGATGAAGGCGGGCAAAGAGCACCGCGTGCCATTATCCACGCGCACATTAGAGATCCTCGCCCAAGTCAAAAAGCTGCGAACGGAACAAAGTAATAGCGCTGTCGTTTTTCCGAATGGAAACTCACGGCTCTCGGGGATGGCTATGGCGATGCTGCTGCGCCGAATGGGGATCAGAGAGGCTACCGTGCATGGCTTTCGCTCAACCTTTCGTGATTGGGCGGCTGAATGCACCGAGTACTCTCACGAGGTTTGTGAAATGGCTTTAGCGCACATCATCGGCAATAAGGCTGAAGCGGCGTACCGCCGTGGCGATCTGTTCGAAAAGCGCCGCGCTTTGATGGCGGACTGGGCGAATTTCGTCGGCGGAGGATAAATGACGCGCTTGGTGTAAGCGGAAGTGGTGTTGGTCATGCCAAGGCGCGGTTACGTTTGCGTGAGATTGTCTTCCCAAGAATGCGCGGCCGCCGCGGAGTGGCTTAGGAATTCTTATACCCCTCCAAAACCTAACCCAATGATGGATGAGGCATTCGAGGAAGAATGCCGCGAGAACCGCGCTTATCTTATCAAGACGTTCGAAAAGTGCGCGCGGCGCAAGGCGGCCGATAATGCCCGTCGCGAGCTGACCCGCGAGGCCGCGGTATGGTTCGGGGAAAGGCTTTACTCAAAAGCGTTCCGGACGACACGGGCTGCACCTGCCGTTCAAGCTGCAATGAACGCCTGCTATGAGGCGGGGTTAATGCGGGGCCGCGGGAGGCGACGGATCGATCGCACAGCTGATGAAGTTTCAGCCCTAGCTCTCGGCAGTGTCCTCGATGGTAACGGGGCGAGACATCGCAGGTTCTCGCGCGCGCGGTAAACGTAGTGATCCAAGCCCAACGCGCGTGCGAGAGTGTCTGCATACGCAAAGGCCGCGGCCGCATCGTCGACATCGATGTCGACGCCATAGAGCCCATCACCGGTCTGGATGCAGATCCCGTAGTCCGGTTCCCGCCGCCATTTGGCGATCTCAGCGTCGGTGGCGACTTTCTGGGTCCACTGCGGGATTCCGACAACTTGCCGGTTGGCGTTGTAGCGGCTCGGGGTCTTGCCGATCGCCTGCATCTTGCTGTCAGGGCTGACCGTAGCCTCGGTGTTGGAAACGACCGGAAGCAATCTTGCCGCACCGAAGGTATTGCAAGCTTGGTTCCACTCCTCGGGGGTGGCGCCCCAGCACGAGGCTGGGGCGTTGCTGTGGGCGTTCATGCGACCGCTGCTCGGTGGCTTTCAAGCCACACCTCAGAAGGCTTGTCGTCGCGCCGGAAGAAGTCAGGGCTTACGCTCCTCGGCTCTTCTCTCATCTTGAAGCCGACGATCCACAACGCAACCATTGCTGCGCCATTGCGGACAAGACGGCCTGAACGTGCCTCTGCGCGCTGCTTCAGTTCGCACGAGGACACATGGTAGGTTCGGCGGCTTGCGAGCTCTACCAATGCGTCCACGACCTGGTCAGCAAACGCAGACCCGAATACTTCCTCGCGGAACTGTTCGAAGGCAGCCGGGTCTTGGGCTATGTGCGCCGCGTTATAGAGCCCGTCGGAGCACAAGCCGGGGATCTCGTCAGCGATGCGGGCAATCGCGCTTTGGAGGCTCATGCTGCGCCTCCTGTGATGAACGCCCGTAGCACGTCGGCCGGAATTAACGTGCGCCCTCCCACCCGCACAACGGCAAGGCGGCCAGCAGCGATGTGGGAGTAAATCGCGGAGCGGCTTAGGCTTGAGACCTGGCACGCTTGGCGGATTCTTGTTTAAACGCGCCCAAGAGCAACAGGACATCTTGGACGACTTTCAGGATCTCACCGAACCCTGACGCCATCAAATATCTATCTGTATATAAAGAGATAAATTTCACTTATTTCTGTTCGCTGCAAGAAGCGCTCTCATCCATCAAGATTCTACCTCGTTCAAACCCGAACGAGGAGTAATCATCATGACAGATGAAAAGCTAGCTTACTCAATAGCGGCCGCTTGCTCTTGCCGCTTTGGATTGAGCAAGCCAGCGAAGAACCTCGCCTCAAATCACTGACCCTCAGTGATGGTGCGGTCGACCTCTTGGGCCCCGGGAAGCAGTTCGTCGGTTACGGCACGCACCCGTCAGGTGTGCGCTACCGTTGGAATGTCCGCGTGATCCGCGAGAGCGAGCGGTATGCGCAGCTCGCCAGGTACTACGATGGGAGCGATTTAGTATGATGCCGACGACTGCGTCCGCAGTGCCCTACGATGCATTGCTGGCTGCCATGGCCGAGACCCCGCTCGGCCAGGACGCGTTCGTTGCACGCGTCTCGAATTGGGCGAAGCAGCTGGGAACCGAGCTGTTTCGGACCGGGACCAAGCCGCGCCAGAAGGGTGAGCACATCAACAACATCGACGACCCGATGGTCGGCTTCCTCGAAAAGAAAGGGCTGGTGCTCGACTATGGCAGGAACGGCGAGGTTTATGTCCCGTGCCCGTGGAAGCACGAGCACACGAGCGATAGCGGCCCATCTGAAAGCGCATGGTTCCCCGCCGGCACCAATGGCTACGAGCGCGGCAACTACCGCTGTTTACACGCACACTGTGATGGACGTGGGGCCTCGGAGTTCGAGCTGGCTGTCGGCTATATTGAGGAGGACTTCCCGGATCTCACTGCAGGTGACGAGTCGCAGCAAAGGCGGCGTAGGTTTGAGGCCGTTCCTTTTGGAGAATTCATCAACGGTCCGCAGCCCGAATGGCTTGTAAAGGGTCTCGTTCCCAAAGCCGGGTTGGGCATGGTCTATGGCGCCTCCGGTGCGGGCAAATCGTTCTTCGTACTCGATCTGGCCTGCTCCATCGCGAGGGGCATCCAATGGCGAGACCGCAAGGTCAAGCGAGGCAACGTTCTTTATGTCTGCGCTGAGGGCGCAGGCGGCTTTCGGTCGCGCGGCAAAGCTTATGTGTTGCACAATCAGGTCGACCTCAGCGCCTCGCTCTTCATGATCCCGGCTGCTCCAAATTTCCTTTCTGCGACGGACCCGAACGAGGTGATCGATGAAGCGAGGCGCATCGATGCAAGCCTGGTTGTGGTTGATACGTTGGCGCAGGTCACTCCGGGCGGAGACGAAAACAGCGCTGCAGAGATGGGCAAAGCCCTAGAGCAATGTCGCCGGATTTATGAAACCACTGGAGCCACCGTTCTGCTCGTCCACCATGCCGGAAAGGACGCCTCGCGGGGTGCACGGGGTTGGTCCGGGATCCGGGCTGCGGCAGACTTCGAGATCGAAGTTACGGCAGCAGCTGGCGGTGCTGAGAAAATTGCGCGGGTAACCAAGATGAAGGACGGTCGCGATGGCGATGCGTTCGGTTTTTGCTTGGCTCCTGTGCTGATTGAATTCGACGCCGACGGGGACGAAGTCATGAGCTGCGTGGTCGAGCCGACCGACCTGCCCAAGGCCGGCAAGACACCGCCGAGGGGCCAAAAGGGCCTCGTATGGAAGGCATACCACGAGCTCGCCGAACTTGGGGCCGACAAGGTCGATATGGCAGCGCTAGTGGCGCGGGCCGTTGAGAGCTTTCCGATGCCGCAAATTGGCGAGCGTGACCGCAGAAAAGATGGCGCCCGGCGTGCCCTGACGAAGATGGTCGAGGAGGCTCTGTTTGTCAGCGACGGCGAGAAGGTCTGGACCAAGCCGTCAGACTGGCAAACCGGACACTAGGTCTCTTGCGGGGGAAGACCGTCTTTCACCGGGTAGGCCAACGGGATCCAAAAGTGTTCCCTCAACTTGAACAACCCGTACACCTAAAAAAGGGGCCGAACGTTTCGGCAAGGATGCTCCCGTCAGGATCTGGAACCCGCACAGTCGGCCTACGCGTGCACGAATTAAAAACCCCTTATTTTTGAGAATCTTGATTTCCATTTTGTGTGCCAACCAGCACACCTAAAAAAGATGCACTCAATTTTTTCAGTCCACAGCGCGCCACAAATGCCACAAGGCGTCACAAATGAATTTCCGTGGTTTTGTGGCGAGCGCCGGTTTTGCGCCACAAACGCCGCAGCACCCTTAAGGGTGCGGCGCTTGTGGCAGACGGAGACCGCTCAGGGTTCAGTCACTTGTCAGATATCGGCTACAGCAATTGATAATAATCAATTCAACTTCGGAGGAAGCGGTTAGCCGTAGAGTTCCCTACTCAGAGGATTGCCATGCTACCGGACGTTTCCATCTCTCACGAAATCTGGAATGCAAAGTACCGGTTCGCGCCGACGGAGGGACAAGGAGCGGGTGATGCTGATTTCACCGAGACGGCTGCCCGAGTGGCTCGGGCCGTTGCCGCGGTAGAGGAGCCGCGCAATCGGCAACACTGGGAAGAGCGCTTCCATGAATTGATCGACGCGCTGACCTTCATCCCCGCGGGACGAATTCTGGCTGGCGCAGGCACGGGTCGGACCGTGACATTGTTCAACTGTTTCGTCATGGGCAGGATCCCGGATGATCTGGGCCAAATCTTCCAGCACCTCAAGGAAGCCGCTGTCACCATGCAGCAGGGCGGCGGGGTCGGGATGGACTTCTCGACAATCCGCCCTGCGGGCGCCTTGGTCCATGGGGTTGGTTCCGGTGCTTCCGGCCCCCTGTCCTTCATGGATTGCTGGGACGCGATGTGCCGGACCGTGCAGTCCGCCGGGGCGCGGCGCGGTGCGATGATGGGCTGCTTACGGATCGATCATCCCGATATCCTGGAATTCATAGAAGCAAAGCGTGACGCCCAGCGGTTTCGGAATTTCAACCTATCCGTGCTTGTAAGCGATGCTTTCATGGACGCGCTTGAAGCGGACGAGGAATGGAGCCTGAAATTCGGCGGCAAGATCTATCGCACCCTTCCCGCGCGGGAGCTGTGGGATCGATTAATGCGCGCCACTTACGATTTTGCCGAGCCGGGCGTGATCTTCATCGACCGGGTAAACCAGGCGAACAACCTGGCCTATTGCGAAACCGTGAGTGCCTCCAACCCGTGCGGCGAGCAAATGCTGCCGCCTTACGGGGCTTGCTTGCTGGGATCGATAAACCTGGCGGCCCTGGTGGAAGATCCATTTTCCGACCTTGCCGCTATTGATGGCGAACGGTTGGAAGAAGTCACCGGTGCGGCGGTGCGTCTGCTCGACAATGTCATCGACTTGAGCCGCTATCCGCTTCCCCAGCAAGAGGCCGAAGCGAAGGCAAAGCGGCGCATTGGCCTGGGCATCACAGGTTTGGCCGATGCCCTGCTTTACTGCGGACTGACCTATGGCACGAACGAGGCTATTGCCAGGATGGAAGAGTGG
Organism: uncultured Novosphingobium sp.; assembly: GCA_964571305.1. GTDB lineage: Bacteria > Pseudomonadota > Alphaproteobacteria > Sphingomonadales > Sphingomonadaceae > Novosphingobium. The sequence continues at coordinate 9,534 of CAZNBX010000008.1, read as the reverse complement.
CTGACCCGCATCCGCAGGGCGGCCTATCGCACCTCCGCTTTGCTGGCGCAGGAGAAAGGATCCTTTCCGGCCTTTGACCCGGTGATTCTTGATCGTCCGGGCCTCCTCGCGCTAGACGAGGAAACGCGCGCCCTGATTGCCGAGCATGGGCTGCGCAATGGCTGCCTGACCTCGATCGCTCCGACGGGCACGACATCCTTGCTTGCCGGCAATGTATCGTCCGGGATCGAGCCGGTCTTTGCTTACCAGTATACCCGCCGAATCCGCCAACCCGATGGCGGGGAACGCACCGAGGCGGTTGAAGACCAAGCCATGCGTACCTGGCGCGAGCTGCACAATGCCGCACCGCCGCCGGCCGATCTGTTCGTCAGCGCCCAGACCTTGGTTCCGCAAGACCATGTCGCGATGCAGGCTGCTGCTCAACGATTGATCGACAGTTCGATTTCAAAGACCGTCAACTGTCCCGCCGACATAAGTTTCGATGCCTTCGCCAGCGTATATCGCGAAGGATACAACCAGGGCTGCAAGGGGATGACGACCTATCGCCCGAACGCGGTCACGGGATCGGTGCTTGCGACGGAGGAAGCGGCGCAATCCCGCCCATCCCAGGAACCATTGTGCGAAGAACCGTTACCCCGCGCTCAGGCGTTGAACGGAACTACCTACAAACTCCGCTGGCCGGCAAGCGCCCACGCCCTCTACGTCACCATCAACAACGCTGACGTTGAAGGAACGGCGCGCCCCTTTGAGATATTCATAAACTCAAAGAACATGGACCATTACGCCTGGTCGCTTGGCCTCACGCGGATGATATCGGCTGTGTTCCGGCGTGGCGGAGATGTCAGTTTCGTGGCCGAGGAGTTGAAAGCCGTGTTCGATCCGAGGGGTGGAGCATGGACCAATGGACGTTATGTTCCGTCGCTCCTCGCAGCGATTGGAGATATCATCGAGGAACACCTTGTCCAGTTCTCGCCCGGCCAAATCGAGCTGCCACTTCCGATAGAGCCGACGGGTGGCCAGGACGAAACGGGACCGGTCGGTCCGTGCTGCACGCAGTGCGGGCGGCCTGGAATGATCAGAGAGGAGGGCTGCAACAAGTGCCTCTCGTGCGGATTTTCAAAGTGCGGGTAATCTGTGCATCGCGCTTACCGAACAGTTCCGGCCATGGAGTCGGTAACCGAAGACGGGTTCTGCCTCAGCCTTCACGCCCATCGATGCGCCGACGGAAATAGATGGCCGCATTTCCAAGCAGCCATGGCAGCAACCCTGCAAAAAACAGCAACGCTGTGATTGCCAGCAACTGCTGCTGCTCGAAGCGAATGGCCGATGCTATCCGAAGTAGCGCGGCCAGTTGGATAGTTGCGAAAGCAAGCCAGGCCGGGCGTGTCATGGCAAGCGGTCGGCCCGAGTGGCCGTTGGTAACGCGTGTCACCATTGCAACCATCAGGCTCCCGGCAAAACCAAGCGCAAGGGCGTGGGTTGGGGCCAGGCCCAGCGGCACCCCTGTCTGGGAAAGGAAGTTGAGCGCGAAGCCAACAGGCGCCCAGGTAAAGCCCCAGATCAGCACATTGAGCAGGCCTGGCGCCTTGGCGCGTGGCCACCACTTGAACGCCATCAGGGCAGTCACCGCGGCAAGGCCCGAGTTTGCTGCTGCCAACAGCGGCGGGAGCGGCAAGGCCTCCCCCGCAATCCGCGCCAGTAGCAGTACCCAAAGCGCCGCGAGCAGCCATTCGGGTCGCCAGCGTTCATAGCCCTGCACCACATTTCCAGCGAAGAACGGCACCATGCGGTGGGCGACGGTCAGGAACACGGGCAGGACAAAACCATTAAGCGCCAGCACATTGGCCAAGCGCAGCGGTCGCGGGTCCATGGTCTGGACGAACAGCATGACTAGGACCAGCGCGGCAAGACCCAACCCCAGCGCGGCGAGCGCCGAAACGGCGTGCCAGCACGGCGGCTTTCCGGCCTGTCCATTGCGGCGGATCGTCGCGGCAAGGGGGAACAGCGCCAAGGCCCAGGCCGCTCCGAAAAGCGCAAAGCCGGTTTGGAACGGGACTGCATTTCCGGTCCATAGACCGATGCCGACCCCGACCGTGCCCATTGCAAGGCCGGATGAAACCGGACCGAACTGGCGCGGGGTGAGGTCGCCTTGTCCCATCCAGCGAGGAAATACGGTCAGCAAAAAGCCGAAAATGAAAGCCGGATAGACGATCAGCAACATGGCCGGGGCGTGGAGCAGCCGGACCGGCAGGGCACCTGCGGGTGTGTGCAGCCCGGCCAGCTGCGCCGCCCACCACGCAGCGATGGTGATCAGCCCCGCTGTGCCGGTCAGGAACGGCAGGCGATGCGGTGCGGCGAACAGGATCGGTTGGGCCATAGCTAGAACATCCCGTGGGCCCCGCCCATCGCGCCTATAACGGTGACCAGCGCGAAGACGGAGAGAATGCGGTGCACCGCGACGAGGCGGGCGAAGTCAGCCTCTGGCGTAGCGGAATGAGCCATGCGGTGGTGCAGGAACAGCGGCTCCAGCACGAACAGCATCAGCACGAAGATCGTCCACAGCATGACCATGGCATGCATCCACCAGTAATGGAGATCGGCAAAGCGGCTCCACAAATCGGCCTGCCCTGTCATCCAGAAGCCCGAAATGCCGGCCAGCAAGACCCAGAACTTTGCCTGTCGGGAAAAGCCCTCTTCGATGCGGTGGAAGGCCAGCATCCGCGCTTCAGCAGGTTCGCTGCGGGTGATGGCGGGCATGACCACAAAGGTGACGAACCAGACCCCGCCGAGCCAGCCGACAATCGCGACAACGTGGAGAACCCGGGCGAGGACGAAAGGATCGGGCATCATCGCATTCTCCGATATTTCATCGCGGACCAATTAGCGTTGATTAATGTCAATTACTAACCAGCAATTCGTGACGATATGGCTGTCATGCATCAATCGTCCTTCCGCCCGGCTATTTTCATTGCTGCCTTGCTGTGCAGCACGGCTGTCCATGCGGAAGATGCGGTGGTCACGCCTTATGCCGATCTGCGCTATCGGCTGGAACTGGTCGATCAGGATGGCATCGACGAACAGGCAACGGCGTCCACCTTTCGCATCCGGGCTGGCCTGAAGACTGCCGATTGGCAGGGCTTCAGCGGCGTGGTTGAAGGTGAGGCTATCGTACCGCTGGGTGCAGTCAACTATAACGACACGGTCAACGGCAAGACCGCCTATCCGGTCGTGGCCGACCCGTCGGACGTGCTTCTCAACCAGGCTTTTGTCCGGTGGAAGCCGGTAGCGCAGGTCGAGGCCGTTGCGGGACGGCAGGCGGTCAATCTGGATAACCAGCGCTGGATTGGGTCGGTCGGCTGGCGGCAGAATGACCAGACGCTTGATGCCGCACGAGTAACGCTGCGTGCCGCGAAGGGCGCGACGCTGGATTACATGCACGCCTGGCGGGTCAACCGGGTCTTTGGCCCGGATTCACCGCAAGGCATTTGGCGCGACACGGCGATCAACGCAGTGCGCGGCGCCTATACGTTCAAGAATATCGGCACGCTTTCGGCTTATGGATACTGGCTGGACCTACCCCCTCAACCAGCCAGCAGTTTGAAGACCCTGGGCGTGCGGATTGCTGGCGAGTTGCCGGCGGGTAAAGGGTTCGCCCTCCTTTATGCCGCCGAATATGCTCGCCAGCACAACTTTGCCTGTAACCCGTGCCAGTTCGCGCTGGATTACCTTTTGATCGAGCCCGGCCTGAAGGCCGGGCGGGTGACGATAAAGGCCGGTTTTGAACGTCTGGAAGGGAACGGTACGGTTGCCCTGCAAACCCCGCTCGCGACGCTCCACGCCTTCAATGGCTGGGCTGACAAGTTCCTGACCACCCCTGCCAATGGTCTGCGCGATGTGTATCTCGACGCCGCCTACAAGGTGGCTGGCATCGGACCGCTCAAGGGACTGACCCTGCGCGGGGTCTGGCATGATTACCGCTCGACCACTGGTGCATTCAATTATGGCCAGGAGTGGAACGCGCTGGCCAGCTATCCGCTCAACAAGACTTTCACGGTCGGTGCGAAGCTGGCGCGTTATGAGGCGAACAGTTTCGCCACTGATACGACCAAGGCCTGGTTCATGGTCGAGGCAAAGTTCTAACCGCTTATTCGGGCACCTGATCCGGCTTGGAATAGGCTTCCAGCGCGGCGCGATCGACAATCGTCAGTTCCGGACCGTCGACTTGCAAGCCGTGATTGCCAAGGATCGCAAAAGCGCGCGACAGGTTTTCCGGCGTCATCCCCAGCAGCGAAGCGAGTAGTCGCTTTTCGGCACGGAGCCGCACCTTGCCCGAACCGCCCTGGCGGCGTTCGTGGGTCAGGATGAGATTGCCTAGCCGTTCGGCGGATTGGCGCAGCTTCATGTCTACCAGTGCGCGGACCATGTCGCGATAGGCGATCGAAAGCTCCCGCATGGTGGCTTGCATCAGAGCGGTGTCTTCTTTCACCACCTCGCGCATCAAGGCGGCCGGGACCAACAGGATGCGCGAAGGGGCCAGGGTCCGCGCCGACATCAGATAGGGCATGTCGGTGATGACTGCCGCCTGGATAAAGCTCGTCACCGGCTCGACGATCCGCATGGTCGTGTCCCGACCGGCGCTGGATGCGTAAAGCTCTACTAGTCCATCCACCAGAATATGAAGAAAATCAGCATGTTGCCCCAATTCAAATAGGGTCAGCTGCGGCGGGAATACTTGCAGGAACGATCCCGAGAAGATGCGATCGCGCTGATTTTCCTGCATTTCGCGGAACAACGGCAAGCGGGATATTTCTGGTCGTTCGCCGGGTCGCACGATTCTTCTCAAAAGCTGACAGGAGCTACAGCTTAGCAAATCACTTGACCTTCATCAATTGCCCAATTGATTCGTGTCTAGTCACTTTCCGCTACGGATCAGGCCGATGCACAAATCCCTGGTGCTGCCGGGAACAATTTGACCCCAATCAAACTGGGTCGCGTATTTTCGCTCATGCCGTGCTTATCCACCCCAACAGGGAATAGCCGTCATGCCAAACCGCGAGACAGTGACCACCGGGCAACAGAACCGGGCACTTGGCCTAAGCACCTTCGCGTTTACCATCTGCTTCGCCGTCTGGACGATCTTCGCGATCATCGGGATCGAGATAAAGCAGGAGCTGGGTCTTAACGACACCGAGTTCGGCCTGCTGGTCGGCACCCCGATCCTCACTGGATCGCTGGTCCGGCTGTTCCTGGGCGTCTGGACGGATCAGTATGGGGGGCGGATCGTCTTTCCGCTGACCATGCTGGCTTCGGCCGCTTCGACCGTGCTGCTCAGCCATGCCGACAGCTATGTCCTGATGCTGGTCGCCGCGCTGGGCCTAGGCTTGGCGGGCGGCGGTTTTGCCGTAGGCGTGGCCTATGTTTCCAAGTGGTATCCGCAAGAACGCCAAGGAGCCGCACTGGGCTTTTTCGGCATGGGCAACGTCGGCGCGGCAGTTACCAAGTTCGTTGCGCCGTGGGTCATGGTCGCGATGGGCTGGCAGGCGGTGGCGCAGATCTGGGCGGGCGTGCTCGCCGCGGTGGCAGTGCTGTTCTTCCTTTTCGCCAAGGATGACCCTGCGCTGGAAGCGCGCCGGATCAGCGGTGAAAAGCCAAGGACGCTGAAGCAGCAGCTGGAACCGCTGCAGAACGAGCAGGTCTGGCGCTTCTCGCTGTATTACTTCTTTGTTTTCGGCGCGTTTGTTGCACTGGCCCTGTGGCTGCCCAAGTACCTTATCGGCGTGTATGGCGTCGATGTGAAGGTTGCCGGGATGCTAGCTGCGGTCTTCTCGCTCTCTGCCTCGATCTTCCGCGCCTATGGCGGGATCCTTTCCGACCGCTATGGCGCGCGCAAGATCATGTACGTCACCTTTGGCGTGTCGCTGATCGTGCTGTTCATGCTGTCCTATCCGGCAACGGACTACACGATCCACGGGGTGAAGGGCGAGATCCGGTTTTCGACCTCGATGGGGCTGGTGCCTTTCGTCATCGCGATCTTCGTGCTGGGCTTCTTCATGTCGCTGGGCAAGGCGGCGGTGTTCAAGCACATTCCGGTCTATTACCCCGATCACGTTGGTTCTGTCGGCGGCCTGGTCGGCCTGGTCGGCGGTCTGGGCGGTTTTGTCCTGCCGATCGTGTTCGGTGCGGTCAGCGACCTGACCGGCATCTGGACCAGCTGCTTTGCCGTCCTGTTCTTCCTCGTCGCGGTTGCGCTGACGTGGATGCACGTGGCGATCCGGCAGATGGAGCAGAAGGCCAGCGGAATCGACGCGCGTTCGCTGCCGCAGTTCCCGGAAATGGTCGGCCTGCACGATGCCGAACGCCACGAAACCGGTCCGGCTGGCAAGGTCCTCGCAGACTGGCGTCCGGAGGACCCGGTGTTCTGGGAAGAAACTGGCCAGCGCATCGCCTCGCGCAACTTGTTCATCTCGATCCCGGCCTTGCTCCTCGCCTTTTCGGTCTGGATGGTCTGGTCGGTCGTCGTGGCCAAGCTGCCACTGATCGGGTTCGACTATACGACCGACCAGCTGTTCTGGCTGGCCGCGCTGCCGGGCCTGTCGGGCGCGACGCTGCGGATCTTCTACAGCTTCATGGTGCCTATCTTCGGCGGGCGGCTGTGGACCACGCTCTCCACCGCTTCGCTGCTGATCCCCGCCTTCGGCATCGGCTATGCGGTGCAGAACCCCAGTACGCCCTACTTCATCTTCCTGGTCCTGGCCCTGCTGTGCGTCTTTGGCGGCGGCAACTTTGCCTCGTCGATGGCTAATATCGGGTTCTTCTTCCCAAAGTCGCGCAAGGGCAATGCCCTGGCTCTGAATGGGGGGCTGGGCAACCTGGGCGTGTCGGTGATGCAGTTCCTGGTCCCGGTCGTCATCACTTCCAGCGTCTTCGGCGTGATTGGCGGCGATGCGCAAGTGACCAAGGACGGCGCGAACCTGTGGTTGCAGAATGCCGGCTTCATCTGGG
>CAZNBX010000008.1:0-2522 GCA_964571305.1 uncultured Novosphingobium sp. | reverse complement strand
CATTGCCGATGCAAAGGCCAGCTTTGCCGAGCAGGCCGCGATCTTCCAGCGCAAGCACAACTGGCTGATGTGCTGGCTTTACACCGGCACCTTCGGTTCGTTCATCGGCTTTTCTGCCAGCCTGCCGTTGCTGGCGAAGAAGGAGTTCCCCGAAGTCGAAGTGCTGAAATACGTCTGGATCGCACCGCTGGTCGGAGCCATCAGCCGCGCCGCGACCGGCTGGGTGGCGGACCGCTGGGGCGGGGCGCGCGTGACCTTCTGGGTCTTCATCGCGATGATTGGCGCAACGCTGGGCGTGGTCCATTTCCTCCAGGCCAAGGACTTCAGCGGCTTCCTCACCATGTTCATCGTGATGTTCGCGGTGACCGGCGTGGGCAATGCCTCGACCTTCCAGATGATCCCCAACATCATGCGCCTGGAAATGCCGCGCCTGATGCCAGAGCTGTCGCCGCTGGAAGCGACCCGCAAGGCGGAAAAGGAAGCGGCGGCCATCGTCGGCTTCACTTCGGCCATTGCCGCCTACGGTGCCTTCTACATCCCCAAGGCCTTTGGCAGTTCGATGACGCTGACCGGCTCGGCCCTGCCGGCGCTGTATGGCTTCCTCGTCTTCTACGTCAGCTGCGCCGCCCTGACCTGGTGGGCCTACACCCGCCGTGGCGGCCTGCTCCACGACATTGAACGCGGCTCGCCCGCTGCCCCCGTTTCCCAAGGAGTACCCGCATGAGCCACCTGCTCGACCGCCTGACTTTCTTCCGCCAGAAGAAAGAGACCTTTTCCGATGGCCATGGCCTGACCACCGGCGAGGACCGCCACTGGGAAGACGGCTATCGCAAGCGCTGGCAGCACGACAAGATCGTGCGCAGCACGCACGGGGTGAACTGCACTGGTTCGTGCAGCTGGAAGATCTACGTCAAGGGCGGGATTATCACCTGGGAAACCCAGCAGACCGACTATCCGCGCACCCGGCCCGAACTGCCCAACCATGAACCGCGCGGCTGCCCGCGCGGGGCGAGCTATAGCTGGTACATCTATTCGGCCCAGCGGCTGAAGTATCCGCTGATCCGCAAGCGGCTGATCAAGCTGTGGCGCGCGGCGCGCAAGGATCTGCCCCCGGTCGCGGCCTGGGCATCGATCCAGAACGATCCGGTCAAGCGCAAGAGCTATACCGCGATCCGCGGCCATGGCGGCTTCGTCCGCTCGACCTGGGACGAAGTGAACGAGATCATCGCGGCGGCCAATGCCTACACCGCGAAGCAATGGGGCCCTGACCGGGTGATCGGGTTCTCCCCGATCCCGGCGATGTCGATGGTCAGCTATGCGGCGGGATCGCGCTATCTCTCGTTGCTCGGCGGCACCTGCATGAGCTTTTATGACTGGTACTGCGATCTGCCGCCCGCCAGCCCGATGACCTGGGGCGAGCAGACCGACGTTCCCGAAAGCGCTGACTGGTACAATGCCGGCTTCCTGATGCTATGGGGATCGAACGTTCCCCAGACCCGCACGCCCGACGCCCATTTCATGACCGAGGCGCGCTATCGCGGGGCCAAGGTCGCCGTGGTCAGCCCGGACTATGCCGAGGCGACCAAGTTCGCCGATTTGTGGCTGAACCCCAAGCAGGGCACCGATGCCGCGCTGGCCATGGCGATGGGCCACGTGATCCTGCGCGAGTTCCACCTCGACCGGCAGGTGCCCTATTTCGAGGACTACTGCCGCCGCTATTCCGACATGCCGATGCTGGTCCGCCTGATCGAACAGGACGGGAAGCTGGTGCCCGAACGCCTGCTGCGCGCCAGTGATTTCAAGGGCGAGTTGGGCGAACAGAACCAACCGGAATGGAAAACCGTCGCGATTGACGAGGCGAGCGACGAAGTGGTCGCCCCGTCGGGTTCGGCCGGTTTCCGCTGGGGCGACAAGGGCAAGTGGAACCTGGAGGAAAAGGACGGCCACGGCGCTGATGTCAAACTGCGGATGACCGCGATCCTCGACAAGGATCATGACGAAGTCGTCGACGTTGCTGTCCCCTATTTTGGCAACCGCGAGCATGATCACTTCCAGGGCACCGACCATCCCGATGTGCTGCTGAAGCGCGTGCCGGTGCGGCAGCTGGACCTGAAGGAAGGCCGCACGTTCGTCGCCACGGTGTTTGACCTGCTGTGCGCCAACTACGGCCTAGACCGGGGGCTTGGCGGGGACTTTGTGGCGCGCGATTTCAGCGATTCCGCACCCTACACCCCGGCCTGGGCGGAAAAGATCACCGGGGTTCCCGCCGACGCGATCATCACGGCGGCGCGTGAATTCGCGGCCAATGCCGAAGCCACCAATGGCAAGTCGATGGTGATCCTGGGGGCGGGGCTCAACCACTGGTACCACATGGACATGAATTACCGCGGGATCATCAACCTGCTGGTGATGTGCGGCTGCATCGGCCAGTCGGGCGGCGGCTGGTCGCACTATGTCGGGCAGGAAAAGCTGCGTCCGCAGACCGGCTGGACCGCGCTGGCCTTTGCGCTTGATTGGAACCG
>CAZNBX010000007.1:0-23100 GCA_964571305.1 uncultured Novosphingobium sp. | reverse complement strand
GACCAGGACAGTCCCGGCCTGACCGCCCCTCGCCTGATGAAGTTCCTGCGCCACCCATTGCGCCATGGAATCGTTGATCCCCCGTCCGGCGACGATGACGTTGGGATCGATCCCCAGTTCCTTGGCTCGGTGGGCGAGGTAATAGGGATCGATCCCGATGCAGTGCCCTCCAACCAATCCCGGGGTGAACGGCAGGAAGTTCCACTTGGTGCCGGCGGCTGCCAGCACGTCCCAGGTCGAGATGCCGATGCGCGAGAAAATCTGAGCAATCTCGTTCATGAAGGCGATGTTGATATCGCGCTGGGCGTTTTCGATGACCTTGGCTGCCTCGGCCACCTTGATCGAGCTGGCCTTGAACACTCCGCCGGTAGTGATCGCGCCATAGATCGCGGCGACCCTCTCCAGCACTTCGGGATTCTGGCCTGAAACGACCTTGGTGATCTTGTCGACGGTATGTTCCCGGTCGCCCGGATTGATCCGTTCCGGGCTGTAGGCGAGAAAGAAATCGGTACCTGACTTCAGTCTGGAGACATGCTCCAGCATCGGCCCGCAGACCTCTTCGGTCACGCCCGGATAAACCGTGCTTTCATAAACCACGACGGGCCGCCGCCCGTCTGCCACGGCACCCGACAGGACCGCGCCGATTGCCCTGCTGGCCTTGATGACCAGGTCCAGATCAGGACGGTTCTGCGCATCGATTGGAGTTGGAACGGTGACGATGTAGAAATCACACGGCGGGCATTCGTCGAGCCCCTCTAGCAGTTTGATTGGACTCGCCTGCAAAACCGGACCTTCGATCTCGCCGGTTCGATCGTGGCCATCACGCAATTCGGCAATGCGGCCCCGGTCAACATCAATTCCCCAGGTGTCGAACTTGCGGGCCAGCGCAAGGGCCAGGGGCAGTCCGACATAGCCAAGACCGATCACGGCAATACGCGGATTATTCTCTGTCATGGGATGATCCTATTTGTGGCCGTAACCGGTCAGCATGGTCTTGATCGTCTTCATCACGATCAAAATATCGAGCCAGATCGAGAAGTTACGGATGTAGTAGAAGTCGAACTGCAGCTTCATCTTGATGTCGTCGACACCGGCCACGTGGCCCTGGTTGACCTGGGCCCACCCGGTAATTCCGGGCTTCACGATGTGACGGTAGCGGTAAAAAGGGACTTCGGACTGATACCAGTCGGACAGCCCGGTAGCTTCGGGACGCGGTCCGATCAGGCTCATCTCGCCGCGCAGGACGTTGATCAATTGCGGCAGTTCATCGATCCGGCTGAAGCGCAGGAAACGGCCAATCCGGGTGATCCGGCTGTCCTGCGGCTGCGTGATTAAGGCATCAACCGAGGCGGCGCTCTCGGCGGTACCGCACCGCATGGTGCGAAACTTGAACACGGTGAATTCGCGTCCGCGATAGCCCATCCGGCTTTGCCGAAAGAGCACCGGACCAGGACCGTCGAGCTTGATTGCCACGGCAGCGATCAGGCAGATCGGCAGGACAACCGGACCAATGATCAGCGCGGCAATCCAGTCGATCACCTGCTTGGGCAACATCCACGAATTCGCGGGACTAAGCGCCCCAAAGTTGTTTTCCGACAGGTTTTCCAGATCGGCCCGACCAGTCAGGGATTCATACAGGTCCTTGGAGTGGTAGACCGGAATTCCGGACAGCGTGTAATCCGCGATCCGCGCCTCCCAGGCGTCGCAAAATTCATGCCGGAAATCGGCAGTAACTGCGTCAATGCCAGCCAAGGACGATTTCAATTCAAGGGTTTGGCTGGTCACGCCGGTAAGACTGGCGAACTGCGGCAGCCGCCCCCCCGGGATCACGCCTAGCCGGAGCACGGTCCGTCGCTGGACCATAAGGTAGACAACGAAGAACCAGACAATGCAGGCGACGAAACTCATCACCAGCAAAGCACGGGAGTATTCGACCCGGAACAGCAGGATAACAACCAGCACGAGTCCGAATGACGTGAAATAGCCAGGCAGGATGCCGTAGCTTTCAAACGTCCCAGGCAGACTGGTCAGCGACCGCTGCAACGAAAACCCCAGAACCAGGGCGACAAGGCAGGCGATCAGGGTGTTCTGCGCGACGTAATCGCTTGTCCCCGCCGGAAGAAACCGCGCTGTCAGAAGGAAGGGCCAGATCACACAGGCGATCGCAGCAACGCCAAGCTGAACCAGCGGGCTCAGCAACGGCGATTTGCGCTGCAGGCGAAGTTTTTGCGGAGCCACGCCTAATGACCTACGGCACTGCCGAGCAAACTCATCGGTTCGAGATCACAGTGTGATTTCGCCATTTTGCCCCCCGACCTCAAAAATTGCTTTGCTTGAATGCTTTGGATCGACACCTGTTCGCCAAACGCGCAAAGTCCCGAAAGGTTGCGCCGCAAGTCCGCACATTTTTGCATAACCCTTGCTCGCAGCATGGAACCTTGCCTCCTGCTGCGCGTTGCTTGCGCTACTATCTGGGAGGGCATCCCGGACATGATTGAAGTGCGGGGAAATTGATGACCATCGGATGTGCTGTGAGCGGAAGTTCGGCCAAGGTGGCCGTCGTGTGCATTCCTGCATGAATGCTGTCGCCCCGGGGCGGAACATCGATCCCGCCACCGTTGCCGGGTTCGGCGAGGAATGGAACAGCTTTGACCAGACCGCCCTGAACCAGGCGGAATGGCAGGAGTTGTTCGACCGCTATTTCGCGATCTTTCCGTGGGAAAGGCTCCCGGAAAACGCCGAAGGGTTCGATCTCGGCTGCGGATCGGGCCGCTGGGCCGCAGGGGTCGCTGGCCGCGTCGGACAGTTGAACTGCATCGATCCCTCGGCCAAGGCCCTGGCGGTCTGCGAAAAGCGGCTGTCAGGCCATCCCAACTCGCGCTTCTATCAAGCCAGCGTCGATGCCATTCCGCTGCCCGACGCAAGCCAGGACTTCGGCTATTCGCTTGGCGTCCTGCACCACATCCCGGATACAGCCGCAGCAATGGCGGACTGCGTGCGCAAGCTGAAGCCGGGAGCCCCTTTTCTGGTCTACCTCTATTACGCGTTCGACAACCGCCCCGCCTGGTTCCGAACCCTGTGGCGCGCGAGTGACCTGGCCCGCAAGGGAATCTCCCGCCTGCCGTTCAAGGTGCGCAAGGGCGTAACAAGCGCGATTGCCGCCGGAGTGTACTGGCCTATCGCCCGCGGAGCAGCTGTCATGGAGCGCCTTGGTCGGGACGTCTCGAACATCCCCCTCGCACCTTACCGCCACAGCAGCTTCTACACCATGCGCACCGACGCACTGGACCGGCTTGGCACCAGGCTGGAGCAGCGGTTTACCTGGAAGCAAATCGAACAGATGATGCAGGCCGCAGGTCTGGAGGACATCCGTTTCTCTGAAGAAGTCCCGTTCTGGGTCGCAGTCGGTTACCGCAAGCCGTGAAGCGCCGCCCAGCAGTCCTTTACATCAGCTATGACGGAATGCTTGAGCCGCTCGGGCAAAGCCAGGTCATTTCCTATCTGGAACGGCTCGCCCCTGACTACGCGATCCACCTCGTAAGCTTTGAGAAACCGGCAGATCGCGAACACGAGGACAAAGTCGCCGCGACCCAAAGTCGGCTCGATAAAGCAGGGATCGTCTGGCACCCCCTGAACTACCACAAGAGCCCCACCCTGCCCGCGACCCTGTTCGATATCGGGCAGGGAACGCTGGTTTCGCTGTGGCTGGTCCTGCGGCACCGCGTCAGCTTGATCCATGCACGAAGCTATATCCCGGCCCTGATCGGATGGGCGGTCAAGTTGCTGACGGGCGCCAATTTGCTTTTCGACATTCGCGGCTTCTGGGCCGATGAGCGGACTGACGGCGGGATATGGCCCAAGGGCGGCCGAACCTATCGCGTTGCGAAAAGACTCGAAAAATCGCTGATGCTGGCGGCGGACCACATCGTTACGCTGACCCATGCCTCTAAAGAGGTCATCGCGGCGTTTCCCTATTTCAGAGGCAATCCGCCTCCCATCACGGTCATCCCGACCTGCGCCGATCTCGACAGGTTCAAGCCAGACCCGACGCAGCGGCGATCGGAATTCACCCTGGGCTACGTCGGTTCAATCGGGACCTGGTATCTCTTCGACGAAGTAATCGAATGCTTCAGGCTCTTGCGCGAGCGGCGCGCCAATGCGCGCCTGCTGGTCGTCAACCGCAATGAACAGGATCTGGTGCGCAAGAGCGCGGCCGCGGCCGGAATCCCCGCCGCCTGCGTCGAGATCGTGGCCGCAGACCATGCCGAGGTGCCGGATTACGTGAGGCGGATGAACGCCGGTGCCGCGATCATTCGCCCGGTCTTTTCCAAGATCGCCAGCGCTCCGACAAAATTGGCGGAGTATCTCGGTTGCGGTGTGCCGTGCCTGGGCAACACCGGAGTTGGCGACATGGAACTGATCCTTGAACGCGAAGGCTGCGGAGTGGCCTTGTCCGAATTTACTCCGCAAGAAAGGAGCCGTGCGGTCGATCGTTTGCTGGCAATGGCGGACGATCCGGAAATCGCAGCGCGCTGCCGTGAAGTCGCCCTGGCGCACTTCTCCAACGCTGACGGGGCTAAACGCTACCGCGAAATCTACCGGAGCATCATGCCATGAAGCGCATGCTGGTCATCTGTCCTTACCCGCAGGGAATCGCGGCGGGTCAGCGCTTGAAATACGAACAGTATTTCAGCGACTGGCGCGCACGCGGATGGGAAATCGAAGTGTCCAGTTTCATGGACCGCGCGATGTGGGACGTGGTCTGGGAAAAGGGGCAGGTGCTGGCAAAAGTGCGCGGCGTCCTGCGCGGGACGGCGCGCCGGATCAAGGACCTGCTTCGCCTCCACCGGTATGACCTGGTCTATGTCTTCATGTGGGTGACGCCGTTTGGCACCAGCCTGTTCGAACGGGTGGCACGCGCCGGGGCGAAACGGCTTATCTTCGACATCGAGGACAATGTCCTGTCACAGCAGCCCGGCGGAACGGCGGACCACATCGGTCCTTTGATCCGCATGCTGAAAAACCCGGGCAAGGCAAAATACCTGATCCGCACCGCTGACCATGTGATCACGACAACGGATCATTTCAACGCCCTGTGCCTGGACCTCAACCGGAACCGGGCATGCAGCGTTATTCCCTCTTCGGTCGACACCGATCGCTTCCAGCCTGCGACTCCATATAGCAACGAGAAGACAGTGGTGATCGGCTGGACCGGAACGTTCAGTTCACGCGTCTACCTCGATTTGCTGCGCGGAGTGTTTCAACGCCTCGCCAAACGCGTTCCTTTCAGGCTGCGGGTAATCGGAAACTTCGACTACGAGCTGCCGGGCGTCGATCTTGAAGTGGTGCGCTGGAATGCGGCAGACGAAGTGGCGCAGCTGCAAGCGCTCGACATTGGAGTCTATCCGCTGCCCGTCGATGACTGGGTGCTGGGCAAGGCTGGGCTAAAGGCGATCCAATATATGGCCTTCGCCCTGCCCTGCGTGGCGACGAACATCGGGACGACGCCGCTGATCCTGCGGGATGGTGAGACCGGGTTGCTGGTCCGGACAGAAGTGGAATGGGAAGCGGCCCTGGAAAGACTGATCCGCGACCCGGACCTGCGCCGGCGTTTGGGTCAGGCCGCGCGCAAGGATGCCGTGGCCAGATATTCGACCCAGGCAGTCGCTGGCTTGTACCGGTCGGTCCTGGACCAGGTCATGGACGGATAGCTGATACCCCTCGAACCAATCAGGGGGAGCCTTGGTGCCAGGCTTGGAACATCAGGATCGACCATAGCGCCTGGGTCGCGTCCTCATCCCCGGCGAGGTGGCGCGCCCAGCGACTGCGGATCATCCCCTTGTCGAACATTCCGGTCGAACGCAGTAATTCGTCAGACAGCAGGTTTTCGGCCCAGTCGCGCAGCGGACCCTTGAGCCAGAAACCCAACGGGATGGCAAATCCCGCCTTTGGACGATCAACCAGATGGCGGGGGACATACCGGTAGAGCAGGTCTTTCAGAATAGCCTTGCCCCCACCCCGCGCGAACTTAAGAGCGGGATCGATCCGCGCCGCGAGGGCCGTTACCTCCGGGTCCAGAAACGGAATCCGGGATTCCAGGCTCACCGCCATGCCCGCGCGGTCAACCTTGGTGAGGATATCGTCCGGCAGATAGGTTACCGCATCGGCGTGCATCATTTGCACTTCCAGCGGCAGATGCTTCAATCTTGGATCGATCTTCAGCGCGCGCGCGCACCGTCGTCCGCCCACCAGCGGAGAGCGATGCAGGGCCCAATCGTCCAGGAAGCGGTCAAACAGAACGTCGAAATCCGGAGCCGCTGCCATCACCCTCAGCGCCCGGCTGGCATTGTGACCGAACCAGGCCGAACGACGACGCCGCGCAAGGTCGGATAGGCCATTCCAAACGGAGGGGGAAAGCCTCCCCACTGCACCCAAACCCATTGCCCGAACCGGCCCTGGGACCTTCCGCATGGCGCGCCAAAGTCGGGGAAATTGGACATGCCGGTTATATCCGCCGAACAGTTCATCCCCCGCGTCGCCTGACAGCGATACAGTCACATGGCTCCGGGCGAGCCGTGAAACCAAGTAGGTAGGGATTTGCGAGGAGTCGGCGAAGGGTTCGTCGTAGATAGTCGGAAGATCGGGAATGACCGCCAGAGCGTCGGCCGCCGATACATAAAGTTCCGTGTGGTCCGTACCGAGTGTCTTGGCGACCTGACGGGCGAATACGGCTTCGTCAAAGCCTGCTTCGGAAAAGCCGATGGTAAAGGTCTTCAATGGGCGGCTCACCCGTTTTTGGGCAATCGCTGTGATCAGCGAGGAATCGATCCCGCCAGAAAGAAAATTGCCGACCGGAACGTCCGCGACCAGTTGCCGTCCAACCGCCGCCGATAGCGTTGCGTCGAGAGCCTCCAGCGCTTCATCCCTGTTCGAAATCGGACTTGCCGCCCCCGCGACCACCTGGTCGGCATAATCGAAATAGCGATCAATGACCGGCTCGGTACCGTGGCTGGCGTCGCCGGAAATGGTCAGCAAGCAACCGGGCTCAAGCTTCGCCACGCCCTGATAGATCGAAAGCGGCGCGGGAACATATGCTCGGGCCATCAGGCAAGCCAAGGCGCCGGGGCAGACCGGATTGGAGAAGCCTGGCGTGGCCCTGATCGGCCCGAGGGTTGAAGCAAAGGCAAAACCGGCACCGGTCCACCCATAATAGAGCGGCTTTTCGCCAAAGCGATCGCGGGCCAGCATCAGTTCGCGCCGCTGATGATCCCAAACGGCGAGTGCGAACATTCCATGCAGCCGGCTTAGACCTTCGCGGACTCCGAAGGCCGAAAACACCGCCAGCATGACTTCGGTGTCCGAATGCCCGCGCCATGCGGGTGCCTGGCCGGACACTTCCAATTCGCGTCTCAGTTCTGTGAAATTGTAGATTTCGCCATTATAAGTCACGGTATATCGGCTGCAGCCTGAGTGCATCGGCTGATGGCCAGCCTCGGTTAGATCGATAATCGCCAGACGACGGTGCCCAAATCCCACCTTGCGGTCCTGATCGATCCAGCACCCTGAAGAATCCGGCCCGCGAGGAACTATGCGGCCTGTCATCGTCTGGATGGTCTGTTCGGTCACCCCCGACCGCAGACCAAGCAACCCGGCAATGCCACACATCGGCCCAAAACCCCCTGCAAAAAAGCGTTAACGCCTATGAGCAGGAGAAGTTCAATTGGCTTGCTCGAATTGAGCCAAGCCGAGAGGCATCCGGGAACCCTTGGGCGTTTCGCACGTTACAACGCTTCATCTCGGGAGTGGTTCAATTGAAGCATATTGCACTGGTTCTACCGGACCTACGGCCTGGCGGAGCCGAGCGGTTGACGATCGACCTTGCGCGCAGTTTTCGCGATCGTGGAGCCAAGGTCGATCTGGTCCTCCTGAAGGAACGGGGCGAATTTCTGGCCATGGTCCCGAAAGGAGTCAGGATCGTCGAACTTGATGTCGAGCGGCTGCGTTCGGCAGTTGTGCCGTTACGCAGATATATGGCCCGCGAAAAACCGGACGCTGTGCTTGCCGCGATGTGGCCGCTGACATCCCTCGCTGTACTCGCGGCAACCGCCCTGCCCCAGCGCCCCCGCGTCGTGGTGTCGGACCACTGTCCGCTGGACTGGCAATATGGTTCGAATTGGAAGAGCCGCCTGGCGCTTCGTGCTTCAATCCGCTTGGCCTATCCCTCTGCCGATGCAATCGTGGCCGTGTCTCGCGGCTTGGCGAGCGAACTCGCGGCAAGCGCGAAACTGCCCTTCAACCGCGCCACGACGATCTACAACCCAATCCCTCCGCCGCTCAGATCCGAACGGGCCCGGGTCGATTGGGGGCCGGCCAGCGGAGCCCGCATCCTGTCAGTTGGCTCGCTGAAACCGGTAAAGAATTTCCCCCTTCTGCTGCGCGCCTTTGCACCGCTGGCTCATGCCGGAGAAGCCGTGCTTGCCATTGTCGGAACCGGTCCAGTCGAAGCGGAACTGCGAAGTCTCGCTGCCGAACTCGGACTGGGAGAGCGGCTGCGCCTCCCGGGATATTCGGCGACGCCGGGCGACTGGTATGGCACTGCTGACGTGTTCGCACTCACATCGGACTACGAAGGGTTTGGCAATGTCCTGGTGGAAGCCCTGCACCATGGGCTTCCGGTAGTATCAACCGACTGCCCATATGGACCATCCGAGATACTGGAACGGGGGCGCTGGGGCAAATTGGTCGCAACAGGTGATGAAGCGGCATTGACAGCTGCGCTGCGGGAGGTTGCGTCAAGAGCCGTCGACCGCAAGGAATTACGCGAACGGGCCAGCTTCTTCTCGGTCGAGCGTGCAGCCGACAAATACTGGTCGCTGCTTTGCCCGCCTGCGCGGGTCTAGAATGGGCACCAGACCATGAGCGCTACCCGGCAATTCCTCCGCTCGTCCGGCATCATGGTGGTCCTTTATGCCGGCTCGACGGGTCTTTCGTTCCTCTCCGGCATCCTGCTCGCCCGCATGCTCGGTGCGGATGGCTACGGAGCCTATGCCCTCGCCCTTACGACCGCGACACTTGTCGGGATGGTGACCGAGTTTGGGCTGCCAACGCTGGTCTTGCGCGAAGCCAGTGCTGCCAGGGCGAATGGCCAGTGGAGTCAGGTCAGAGGTTTGATGAACTGGTCGAACCGCGCCGTCCTGGTCCTGTCGTTCATGCTGATTGCGGGGACATGGGCTGGCCACGCCCTGTTTGCTGCGGATCGAGGGTCGGAATATCTCGCGACACTTATCTGGTCGGTACTGCTGATTCCGTTCGTCGCATTCGGCAAGCTCCGATCGAACGTGCTCCTCGCGCTTGACCACGTGGCGGGTAGTCAGTTGCCGGTAATGATCCTTCGTCCGGTGCTGTTCCTGGTCGCCTGCGCCACCCTTTTCCTCCTGACTGACCATCTTGCACCGGCCGGAGCGATGGCCGCGCAGGTATTCGGCGCTGCGAGCGCAATGGTCGTTATCATTGGGCTTTACCGCAAGAACCGCCCTGAGGCGCTGATCGAAGCGAAACCCGCGCGAACCGTCCGTTCCTGGTTGGCAACGGCCTTGCCAATGGGACTGACCGAGGGGCTCAGGCTGCTTCAAGGCCAACTAGGCCTGCTTCTTGTCGGAGCGTTCGCCGGGACCTTTCAGGCAGGCCTCTACCGCGTTGCGGATGCGGTTGCGATGGTAACGGCGGTCTTCGTCTCGGTCGCGGGTACTGCCGCAACACCGATGTTTGGACGGCTATGGAGAGCGGGCGACCACGAGGGGCTGCAGCGCGTCGCCCTGCTTTGCGCAATAGCCATGACCGCCGGGACTCTTCTCCTCGGGCTACCGCTGGCGATAGCTGGCGATCGCCTGATCCCTTTCATCTTCGGTCGGCAATTCACAGGATCTGCGGAGGTCTTCCTGATCCTCTGGCTGGGAAGCCTCGTCTCTTGTTCCTTGGGACAAGCCCTGTCCCTGGCCAACATGACCGGGCGGCATGTGCTTGCCACGCAATCGTTCGTGGTAATCGCTGTCGTTAATTCCGCGATCGGTGCGGTGCTTATCCCAGGTGGGGGAGCCGTCGGAGCCGCCCTTGCCACATCGGCGGGGAGCATAGCCGGCACGCTCTATTGCACGATAAGGTTGGGACGCGAGGAGAGGATAAATCCGACCCTCTATACGCTGCGGACTTTTCGGCTTTTGCGCGAGCCGCTTAGCTGGGCCAATTCGTTTGCCCAGCGATGGAGCAAGGGTCCGCTTGGCCATAGCGAGCAATAGTCCACGCCAACTTTTGCCAGTCTCCTCCGGGAACCGCCAGGTTTGATGTGCGTTAAGACGGCAATGATCCAGCTGCTTGCTCAACGGCAACTGCCAGGCAAGCAACTCCGGTTTGGGGGCAAATTCCTTGCTGAAACGCACCTGCATCGTCCCGACCGCAACGACGCGGAAAGTGGCTGTGCCATGCTGATATACTGGCTGCTCTTCGCCTATCCGGCGATATTCGCGCTCGGCTATCCCATTGCCTCGCAACGTTACAAAGCCACGGCTGCGCAAAACCTCGCCCTGCTGGGATTCATGATATTCTTCACACTGATCGCAGCTCTTCGATACGAAGTGGGGGGCGACTGGGAAACGTATCAGTTCATTTTCGACGACATCCGAACCGACACGTTTTCCTATGCGCTGACGGCAACGGATCCGCTGTTCGGGCTCCTCGACTGGATCTCGGCCCAGCTCGGCAGCGATGTTTACCTGGCCAATGGGATCTGCGCTCTGATCCTTTGCTCCGGCGTGGTTACAGCCGCACTGCGATTGCGCGATCCGTGGCTGGCGATCATGATGGCGGTGCCCTACCTGCTGATCGTCGTCGGCATGGGCTATGTCCGGCAGGGGGCCGCGATCGGCCTGATCCTTCTCGCCATCGCCTCGTTCGATCACGCCAAGCCGCTGCGCACCTCGGTTTACCTGGTTGCAGCGCTGGGCTTCCATTCGACTGCTATCATTGCGTTTCCGCTATTCGCCTATGCCCTGACCACCCGCTACCGCGCCCTGGCGATAGTCTTCGCGGGCATCGGCATCGCAGCATATATCTTCGTGCTGCTGCCCAGGCTGGAAACCTTCGAGGCCGGTTATCTGGACGCCGAATATGAATCCAGCGGTGCGCTGATCCGCATCCTCATGAGCGTCGCTCCCTCTGCCCTGCTCCTGCTCCGTTGGAGGAACTTCGCCGCCAGCACAAAGGTCCGCTCAGTGTGGATCACGATGGCCCTGGCAAATTTCGTTGCCTTGGCCGTGGTGCTGATCTCCCCGGCCTCGACAGCGGTTGACCGCCTGGCGCTGTTCTTTGCTCCGATGCAGATGCTGGTGTTCGGGATATTCCGTGATCTTTATCCCCTGCCGGACAAATTCGTTCTGGCGGCTCGCGTTGCCATGATTGCGGTTGCGGCAATGGTTCAGGTTGTCTGGCTGGTCTATGCCACCCACGCATCGTACTGGGTTCCGTACCAGTCGGTCTTGCAGTTCCTTTGACTGTGTCCCCCGCCCCGCCCACCATCGCTGTCTGCGCCAATCAATCCTGGAACCTCGTTAATTTCCGGGGCGGACTGATTGCGGCGCTGATTGAACGAGGCTTTGCCGTTCATGCAATCGCGCCGCCAGACCCCGAAATGGAGAAGCGGCTGCGCGCATTGGGGTGCGAGTTCACCCCAGTACCCATTGATTCCGCTGGTTTGTCCCCGGTCCGCGACTTTTCCACGTTCATCGCAATCTTGCGCACCTTGCTGAAATTGCGACCCGCAGCCTGGCTGAGCTGGACGATCAAGCCCAACGTGTATGGCTCGCTTGCCGCTGGACTGCTCGGCATTCCAGCCTTCCCCAACGTTTCCGGTTTGGGAACGGCATTTATCCGCCGCAACCTGCTGACCCGCATTGCCATCCAGCTTTACCGCACCGGATTTCGCCGCGCCCCAACCGTGTTCTTCCAGAACGGGGACGATCGCGACGAATTTGTTCGTGGAAAGATGGTCCGCCCCGAACAAGCCCGCCTGCTTCCCGGGTCTGGAATTGATCCCGAGCACTGGGTTTGCCCATCACCGGATCGCCCCCGGCGCAGGCAATTCCTGATGCTCGCCCGCATCGTCGCCGACAAAGGTGTGCGCGAGTACGTTGCAGCGGCCCGACAGCTCAGAAAGGAATGGCCAGACGCCCGGTTCATGCTGATGGGGGAACTGGCACCGCCCAACCGCACGGCAATCAGCCCCGATGACGTCCGCGCCTGGGTTCAGGAAGGCGTCATCGAGCACCTGGATCCGGTTTCAGACGTGAGGCCGCACCTTGCCTCCGCCGACGTGATCGTTCTTCCGTCCTATCGCGAAGGTCTCTCTCGGCTCCTGCTTGAGGCATCGGCGATGTCTCGCCCGATTGTCACGACCGACGTACCCGGATGCCGCGACATTGTCCGCGATGGAGAAAATGGATTTCTCTGTCGCCCGCGCGATACGGAATCGCTGGTTCAGGCGCTCAATCGAGCGGCCTCGCTTGACGACGATACCTGGCGGGCCATGGGCCGGGCCGGCCGGACCAGGGCAAGTTCGGAATTCTCGCTTCGCAAAGTCAATTCACTTTATCTGCAGGCACTCGCCGATGCCGGCATCCGCGCTCCGAGCGGTGATCTTCCGCTTGGCAAAACCCCTGAACGCGGAGGGGAATTAATTTGAATAACGCCGGAACCTTCCCCGCCCGAAATCGTTTGGAGACGCAGATGTCTTTCAACTGCAGTTTGCGACCCATGTTTCGCACGGCCCTCCTTGCCTTACTCGCACTGGCGCTTGGCGCCTGCGCGACGCGTGGTGGAAACATTCCCTATGCCCCGGCTGACTTTGGCCCGCCCGACAAGGCGGTAGCAGCGGACGTTGCCTACGATCTGCCACTCGGCCCGCTCGACGTGCTGAAAGTCAGCGTTTTCCGCGTTCCGGAACTAACCGGCGACTATCAGGTCGATGCCAAGGGCGACCTTGACCTTCCCCTGATCGGTGCGATCAGCGTGCGGGAACTGACGCCGCAGCAATTGGGCAAAGAGCTTGAGCGCCGCTATGGCGCGAAGTATCTTAACAACCCGGACATTTCGGTCCGCGTGACCAGCAGCAACCTGAACAGCGTAACTGTCGAAGGCGGAGTGAACGGCCCCGGCATTTACCCGATCCCGGGCAAGACCACGCTGATCGGCGCGATTGCGATGGCGCGTGGCATTTCGGTTACCGATGGCAACCCCCGCCGCGTGGTGATCTTCCGCAAGAGCAGCGGCAAAACGCTGGCCGCCGCTTTCGACCTGATTTCGATCCGGCGCGGGGAGATGGCAGATCCAGTGATCTATCCGGGCGATACGGTCGTCGTGGATAGCTCGACCCTTCGTCCGCTCTACCGTGACCTGATGATGTCGCTTCCGCTCATGACCCTGTTCACGCAGCTCTGATCCGTCCTGGCAATAGCTCGAACGAAGGAATTGATCCGCAATGCTATGGCAAGGCAATCCGCCCGCCTCGGGGCAACCGCAGCCGGTGCCTGGACAGGCACCGCACCAGGAACAAGGGCTGGAGATCGCCAGCCTGATCGCGATCCTGACCGAGCGGTGGAAACTGGTCGTTGCCCTGGCAGTGGGCGGCATGATCCTGGGCACCGCCCTGGCCTTGCTTTCGGCGCCCGAATACAAGGCGCGCTCGCTCATAGAGTACGATCCCGGTTCGACTGAAGTGCTTCAGCCCGGCGAGAACAACACGTCTCCCCGCTATCGCAGCACGAACCAGGAAGCCATCGCCACCCAGATCGGATTGCTGCAAAGCCAATCGCTGGCCCGGCAAGTCGCGCAGGACCTCAACCTGGTCGCCATGCCCGAATACGGTGGCGATGCGGGTACGCTGGAACAAAGGACCGAGCGCGCCACGGCGATCGTCCGCAAGAACACCGCCGCCGAAGCGGTCAAGGGCAGCACCCTGATCCAGGTCAGCGCAATTTCGGGTGATCCGGTGCTGGCGGCAAAGATCGCCAATGCGATGGTCCGGGGCCATATCTCCGCCAATATCGAGCGCCGCTTCGATGCCTCGTCCTATGCCCGGAAGTTCCTTTCGGACCAGATCGCCCGGACCAAGAGCGCGCTTGAAGAGTCCGAACGCAACGTCAACAACTATGCGATCACCGCCGGAATCTTCCGCGAGCAGGGCAGCGATATCGACGGCAAGAAAGTCGAAGGCGCGTCGCTGCCCCTGTCGGACTTGACCAAGCTGAACGATGCCCTGAAACAGGCGGAGATTGACCGCATTGCGGCCGAACAGCGCTATCGCAAGTCCCAGCTCGATTTCGCGAGCGAGGCCGGTTCCTCTGTTGGCACGCTGATCCAGGCCCGGACCGAGCTGCAGGCACAATATGACGAGAAGCTCAAAGTCTATAAACCGGACTATCCGGTGATGACCGAACTCAAGGCGCGGATCGATCGCCTTGGTGCCGCCATCAACGCGGAACGCAACCGTACAAGTTCCAACAAGCGCGCCGAACTCTACGGCGAGTTCCAGTCGGCTGTGCGGATCGAGGAAGAGCTCCGGCAGAAGGTGGCCGAGGCCAAGGGCGAGGTCGTGCTCGATCGCGGACGGTCGATCCAGTACAATATCCTGCAACGCGAAGCCGATACCAACCGCGCGCTCTATGACGCGCTGTTGCAGCGCTACAAGGAAGTCGGCGTGGCGGGCGGCATTGGCCAGAGCGAGATCTCGCTGGTTGACGAAGCCAAGGCACCGCGCAGCCCGTTCCGTCCGCGTCCGCTGGTCAATGCCATGGTGGGCCTTGTGGCGGGATTGGCGCTTGGCATCGCGCTCGCTCTCGCCCTGCACCTCTTGTTCGATACGATTGCCGAACCCCGCGACGTCAGGACCAAACTTCACCTTCCCGTACTTGGCGCCATCCCGCTTGAGCCGGAAGGACGGGCCCCGATGGAAGCGCTCGCCGACCGAAAGTCCGAACTGTCGGAGGCCTATCACTCGGTCCGCACGGCCTTGAAGTTCTCGCGGCCGGAGGGGATTCCCAAGACCTTGCTGGTCAGTTCGACCAGGCCTGGCGAAGGCAAATCGACCTCCGCCTATGCCATCGCGCAAAGCGTCGCCAAGCTTGGCACCAGGGTGCTCCTGATCGACGCCGACTTGCGCAAGCCGACTTTTGCTTCTGATCGGCAGGACGGGCGCGGCCTTGCCTACCTGCTGACCACCGAGGATCCATTGTCAGATCTCGTCGAATTGACACGAACCGATAAACTGAGCCTGCTCCCGGTTGGACGGTTCACAGGCTCAGCAGCTGACCTGCTCAGCTCCAACCGCTTGCCTTCGCTTATTCGTGAAGCAGCTGCGCAATACGACGTGGTGGTTATCGACGGCCCGCCAGTGCTGGGTCTGGCCGATGCCCCGCTCCTCGCTTCGGTGGCCGAGGCAACCATTCTAGTGGTGGAGAGCCGCCGTTCGCGCACCGGTGACGTTCAGGAAATGGTCCGCCGCCTTACCGACGCCGGCGCAAACCTGATCGGGGTAATCCTCACCAAGATCGCTCTCAAGCGGAACCGTTATGGCTATGGCTATGGCTACGGCTATTACGCCTACGAGGACCGCGACCAATCCGGCGAAGCCGATGCCGCGCGCCGCATTGAAGTCGGCAAGGCCCAGTAGCCGGCAATGCGACGTTCTGTCCCTCGCGAACCCATCGAATTTCGGCGACTGGCCGGAGCGGGAGTGCTTTTCCTGGTACTGGCAAGTGCGAGCTTGCTTGCGGGAATTGCACGCGTTGCGCAAACGCCCGCTGCGGGCGCCGAAGGCGGGCTTGGTCGGATTGCCCCCGGAGCGCTGGGCATCATCCGCTTCGACCTGGCGCAAGTCGGCGCCAAGCAGATTGAAGTCGATCCAGCCACTGCCCGACAAGCCCTGGGCGGGATGCCCTTCGCCAGCGATCCCTTCACCGCCCTGGCCGCCGAGGGACTGGTTCAAAATCCCAAGGGCACCGGCAAGGAAACAGCCCTGCTGCAAGAGGCACTGCGACGCGACCCACGTTCCCGCACGGCGCGGATCCTTCTGCTTCGGCAAATGGCGGCGAGCGGGGACCTGGCAGGTGCATTCAACCAGCTCGCCGTATTCAGCCGGCTCAATCCCGGCCTTGTCGCGACCATCATGGAAGCCATCACGACGCGGATCACCACGCCGCAGCAGGTCGATGAGGCGCTGGCCGCCATAGACGATCACGCGATCCTTTACCGGCCTTTCGTCATGCGGATGTCGGGCAAGCGCAAGAACCCTGACGTCGTCGCAAGACTGGCGGAGCGACTGCCCGCCAACGTCCTGACCGATCCCGAGGTTCGCGCAAGCATGGTGAGCCAGCTGGTTCAGGCAGGAGAATACGCGGCGGCACGAAATCTTTGGCAAAAGGGCAACCCGACAGGCGCCAGCGGACTGATCCATTCCCCGGACTTCGCCGACGTCAAGGCATCGCCTCCGTTCAACTGGAAGCTTACGGTTGATTCCACCGGGGCGGCGGAACGCCAGCGCTCGGGCGGTCTGAGCATTGCCTATTATGATCGCAATCCCGGCCCATTGGCCGAGCAGTTGCTGACCCTGCCCCCCGGTACCTACCGTGTTGTCTCGGATTTCGAGAGGCTCGGCGGGACGGCAGACAATGTCCGCTTGCAGATAAAATGCCACGGATCGGGCACCGTATTGGGTGAAGCACCGTTCACGGCCCGAAAGCCGGGAAGCAACAGGCTTTCGCTCGACTTTGCGGTACCCGCATTCAAATGTCCGGGACAGGTCCTGGCGGTTTCGGGGGTTGCCAGCGAAGACCGCGGCGAAACCCAGCTTCAGATCCAGAAAATAGAACTGACAGGCATCGGGGGCACACGATGAGCATCAAGTTCGGCCAGGGCATCATCCTGACCTACCTCGCCCTGGTTTTGACGCTGGGTGGAGCCAGTGCCGCCGGTTTCGGCGCGAACACGACCCTGCAATTTCTCGGGGCGGCCTTGATCGCGTGGATATTCTGGAGCGACCGGAAACCGGGTGCCTTCTCGACCGGGCTGCGCTTGTTCCTGATCGCTCTAGCTGGGGTGGCGGCGTTGCAGTTCCTGCCCCTTCCCCCGTTCTTCTGGCATTTGCTGCCTGGACGCGACAGCATCGAGCGCGGGTTTCAACTCGCCGGGATGGCGCAACCATGGCTGACCCTTTCGCTCAACCCCTGGGGCACTCTGCAAAGCCTAGCCTGGCTGCTTCCGGCGATCGCGCTGTTTGTGGCGATGCGTTCGAACCAGGCACCGGCAATCCGGCATGCCGTGTGGGTGATTGTTGCCCTCGCCTATGCATCGGTCTTGTTGGCCGGATTGCAGGTCTTGCAGGATACCGGTTACTTTTACGCCATTACCAACCGCGGGAACGGGGTCGGGCCCTTCGCGAACAGCAATCATTTCGGCTCGTTCATGCTGGTGGCGATGGCGCTTGCAGCCGCGCAGTGGCTTCACGACGTTCCAGCCCAGCGACCGGGTCGCAAGACCCTGCCGGTTGTGCTTCAGCTGGCGGGATTGCTCGCCCCGCTCGTCCTGGGCGTGTTCCTCAGCAACTCCCTCGCCTGCATGCTTCTCATGCTCCCGGTCCTGTTTGGAATCTACCTGCTGGCTCGTCCAGATTTTAAGATCAGATGGCCATGGCTCGCACTCGGCGGCCTGGTCTTCTCGGTCGGGCTGGCCTGGCTCCTCGCCTCCGGGCTTGTCGCCAATGACCTCATGACCAAGTCGGGGACGGCGGGAATCAGCCGCGGCGAGTTTCTTGCCAACGGTCTCCACATGCTCAAGGATTTCGCGCCATTCGGCTCCGGCCTCGGCACGTTCCGTGAAATCTATCCGTGGTATGAGGATCCGGCGGGCGTCGGCACGACCTATGTCAACCATGCGCACAACGATTGGCTGGAGTTCCTGATCGAGACGGGAGTCTTTGGTGTGGCCCTGTTGGTGATCTTTGGCCGCTGGTTCATCGCTACGGCGTGGGCCGGGTGGTCAGGATCGCGCGGCGACAATCTGCTGGCACTCGGCGCGACCATCGCGATCGGCGCCGTTGCCGCGCACAGCCTGGTCGATTATCCGCTCCGCACGGCAGCGATCAGCAGCCTGATCGCCCTGTCTTGCGTTGTCGCCCGGCGTCCGGCCGAACCGCGCGGGACAACAGCGCGAAGCCTGGATGAACAGGGGGCCGGCAAGCGCGAAGCGATGTTGCAGATCTGACCGGATCACCGGCCAAGCAGCGCCTCTCTGAAAGCAACCGTCCCCGAACGCAAAGGCCAGAGCAATCATGCTCTGGCCCAGCATTTCACAAACTGTCGGGCAACCTTGCGGCCGCCCGTTCAATCCGGTTTCATCAGGGGCTGGCAGGATCATCCAGTGCGAGGATCAGGCCGACAACTGCAGCAGCGCCCAGCAGGACGAACAGAAGCCAGCCGCCGCCGTCTTCGCCAAACAGTTGCTCGGACTGCCCAACCGGAGCCGCTTCACGCACCGGCGCAGGCTGAGTGTTGCCAGCAGCCATGACCGGGGTGGCGGTGAGTGCGAATGCCGCCGTTGCGGCCATTAGTTTCTTCGTCATCGTCATCTGCCGAGGCTCCTGTCGGTAAGTAGGTATTGCTACTTGTTTGTAGCAGCGCCTGCTAGGCATTGCAATTTGCTCAAACGTATAAATTGTGATTTTTTCAAGTAACCGCAAATATCGACTAAGCAGACTCTCAATTTATATAAATAAACCTGGGTTAAGTTTTTCAGACATGGCGGGCGACGAGACGTGCATCAGAGAAGATGAAAAGAATGCGCAAAAGGGAACAAGGTGGGACAACGAACACACTTCGCCGTTAGGGTTGTTGCTCTCGTTCTGGCTTTAGTAAGCCACGCGGCAATCGCCACTGAGAGCGGACTCATCTCGCTACGCGATTCGGATCAACGAGTCGCGGCGGTGGGATTGAGACTTTTCACAGGCAATGCCGGGCTGTGCCCTTCCCTGAACCCCGGCACCGGGCTGATCCTGCATTCGCTTGACCAGTACCTTGGAGCAAGCAAAGACGAGGCGATCTCGCTCTGGGCGTTTCCAACAGCGGTGTCAGTGGAAGCGGTTGTACCGGGTAGCCCGGCGGATATGGCCGGCCTTCGCGCCGGCGATGGACTGGTATCGGTTGCAGGCCTCACGATCCCAGCGATTGCGGCACGGGGGTCGCATTCCACCGCGCTGAGAGACAGCAGCGAGATCTACCTGCAAGCCTTGCCCCCATCCGCCGCGATCCCGGTCACAATAAAACGCAACGACAGAACATTGTCGCTCGTACTGACGCCCCAACCCGCCTGCCGCACCCGGCTGGAAGTAGTCGCCGGACCCGCGCTGAAAGCTCGTTCCGACGGATCCATCATACAACTGGGCCAGAATTTCGTCGCACAACTCTCGGATGGGGAACTGGCTTTCGTTATTGCGCATGAACTGGCCCACACGATCCGCCAGCACCGGCTGCGGCTATCCGCGCTGGAGCGGCAAACTAGCTCCACGGTTGGAACGCAACGCCGGAAACTGGCCGCCCAGTTCGAGGACGAGGCGGATGTTCTCGCGCTGGACCTCATGAACAACGCCGGTTGGAATCCGCAGATTGCGCCGGACTTCATGCGCGCAAAGGGTCGTTCGTTTGACCCAATTTTCCGCATGGGCGGCGCCCACCGGGGTGCCCTCGATCGCGCCAAGCTAATGGAACGCGTATTGCGCGGAAGGTCCCCTCCTTCCTAGCATTGCGGATAAACAGACCCACTGCCGTTCCAATTTAGTACGACGGGTCTACTGACCTCCGCCAAGGAGATTGGGGACATGACGGGATATGAAACAGCCACAGCTGAACTTTCCCCGCAATTTAGGACCCATACCAAAAATCATTACAGCGTCCTCGACGGACTGCGCGGGGTTGCATCCTTGGCCGTGGTGATTTTTCACCTGTTCGAAGCCTTCTCCGGTGGTGACGCTACCAGGCAAATCATCAATCACGGTTATCTCGCCGTCGATTTCTTCTTCCTGCTATCAGGCTTCGTCATCGCCTATGCCTATGACGATCGGTGGGACCGCATGCCGATTGGCGAATTTATCAAGCGCCGCCTGGTGCGACTGCAGCCGATGATCGTGGTCGGCAGCATCATCGGCGCGGTGCTCTGGGCGTTTCAGGACTATTCGATTTATCCGATCCTGAAGGAAGCAAGCCTTTGGCAAGTCATGCTCGTCATGGTGATCGGTTTCACGATGATCCCACTTCCGCCCTCGGCCGACATCCGCGGCTGGACGGAAATGTACCCACTGAACGGACCGGCGTGGTCGCTGTTCTACGAATATGTCGCCAACCTGCTCTACGCGCTTGGGGGCCGCAAATTGAGCAACCGCGCTCTTGGTGCGTTGGTTGCAATATCCGGCGCCGGCTTGGTCGCTTTCCTGCTCGTCGGAAAACGCGGCGATCTCATCGGGGGCTGGACGCTCGATCAGTATCACATCACGCTTGGCTTGACCCGCGTGATGTTTCCGTTCTTTGCCGGAGTTCTGCTAATGCGCATGGGCAAGCGGATCAGCTTGCACCATGCATTCCTGGTCTCATCACTTTTGCTGCTGCTCGTACTCGCCATGCCGCGGCTCGGCGGAACCGAGGCTCCTTGGCTCAACGGGCTTTACGAGGCGTTCTGCGTGATCGTGCTGTTCCCTCTGATCGTCGCCATTGGCGCAGGGGATAGGGCTGCGGAAGGACCGGCCACGCGGATCGCGGCATTCTTTGGCGCCCTCTCCTACCCGCTGTACATCACCCATTACCCACTGATGTATATCTACACCGGCTGGGTCGCGGACAACAACGTCAGTGCTGAACGTGGAGCGATTGTCGGTGCTGCCGTTCTGGCTGCCTCGGTCCTGGTAGCTTGGGCTTCACTCAAGCTTGTGGACGAGCCTGCACGCCGATGGTTGGCCAAACGCTTCCTGAGTTAACAAACCGTTTTTGAGAATATTGGGATGGTAGCGGAGGAGGGACTCGAACCCCCGACACGCGGATTATGATTCCGCTGCTCTAACCGGCTGAGCTACTCCGCCATACCAAATCCCGCCTCGCATCACGAGGACAGGCGGCGCACATAGGGTGCGCTTTCGCTGTGGTCAAGCGCCCAATTTACCCCGGAACTTCCATGTTTGGACAGCTTCCCAGTGGGGATTCCGGTAAACATGCAGGGCCAGTCCGGTAAACGCGAACCTGGGATGCGGCAGAACCGGTTCGAGGCTCTTCTGGAGCGCCAATGCATCCTGGCGCGAAACCTTGTTCTGGATCGTGATGTGCAGTTTCTTGCCGCCCTGGTCCTGCTTGGTCAACATGTCGCAGAAGTATTCCGCTATGCGCTGCCGCACAGCCAGTAATCCCGGCGAACGCAGCGCTATGGCAGTGCCCCCACCCAGGTCCATCAGGCCGGTCACGTCCGCCCGCGGGGGCGCGAACTCTCCAGCGATGGTCGAGAGGAAGCGCGGCAATTCTTCCTTCAAAGATGGCGCGAAGGAATGGAACAGCGTCACGTGGGCTTTCAGCCAGTTCCGCTCGGGCGGAAAATGCGCCCGGCGCAGGGCATCGGCCCAGGCCAGGATGTCATCCGGTAATTCGCCGGTGACGATGAAAGGTGCGGGCGGGGTTTGGGAGAGGGGGTCAGGTTCCACCGCCCGCACCTAGCTGGATCAGGCTTGCGACGCCACCGGTTCGCTGGTCAGAGCGCCCAGCAGCTTTTCAGGGGCCGTTTCGCCATAGGGATCGCTGTCGGCACCGGTGTCGTTGATGCCCGGTTCCTCGAACCAGTGCGTGATCTGGTTGTCCTCGACGATCATCGCATAACGCCATGAGCGATAACCAAAGCCCAGGTGATCCTTGTCGATCAGCATGCCCATGCGGCGGGTGAAGTGGCCCGAACCATCCGGCAGCAGCTTGACCTTCTCCAGGCCCAGGTTCTTGCCCCACTGGTACATGACAAATGCGTCGTTGACCGACATGCAGTAGACTTCGTCCACGCCGGCCGCCTTGAACAGGTCGTAGAGGCGTTCATAGTTCGGGCACTGCTCGTTGCTGCAAGTCGGAGTGAAGGCGCCCGGCAGCGAGAAGACAACGACCTTCTTGCCGGCGAATTCGTCGCGGACGTTCAGGTCTTGCCAGCGAAACGGGTTCGGGCCGCCGATGGACTCGTCGCGAACGCGGGTCTTCAGGGTTACGTCGGGGATAGTGCGTCCAAGCATTGAAATGTCTCCTTGTTCGCCGCCGCAGATAGGAGCGGGCTTCTAATCTGTGAAATTGGCAATGACGGCCAGAATAATCGTTGATTGCGATCAATCGGGGGAATTGATCCTCTTGCTTCCAAACCCCAAGCGCCCCATCGTGTTCCGTGGAGAGAGGAGACCTGAAATGAACCGCCCCGCATTGCGGCTGACTGCCGTTGCCTTGCTGATGAGCAGCACCGCTGCCTTCGCGCAAACCCCCGCAAATCCTGCAGCCAGTGACCCTGCCTTGCAGCCCAAGCCGGCCAGCGCCGCCACTCTTGCTGCCCAGCAAGCTGCCAATGCCAGCCTGCCCAGCGAAGACGGACGCGACGCAGACTTCGCCACACGTGGTCATCTGGGCAGCCTGAAGGACCCGGTAATCCGTAATGCCAAGGGGCAAGCGGTGTGGAACCTCGCCGCCTATGATTGGGTGGAAGGCCCTGCCCCGGCGACAGTCAATCCGTCCCTGTGGCGGGAAGTCGGCAACCTGCGCCGCCAAGGCCTGTTCCAGGTAACCGACGGAATCTGGCAGGTGCGCGGGTTCGACGTTTCGAACATGACCATCATCCGCGGCGCAACCGGCTGGATCGTGGTCGATCCCCTCACCACCCGCGAGACTGCGGCGGCAGCCCTGCAACTGGTGAATGAAAAGCTTGGCCAGCGCCCGGTCAGCGCGGTGATCTACAGCCACAGCCATGCCGACCACTTTGGCGGCGTGCGCGGGATCACCAGCGATG
>CAZNBX010000006.1:22486-24031 GCA_964571305.1 uncultured Novosphingobium sp. | reverse complement strand
CGCTCGACCATCGTGTCCAAGGGGATCAGCGCCGGGAAAAGCCAGAACACCTATCGCGGCCTGGTCCGCGTGGCTGCTGGCGCCGAAGGCGTGCGCAATTTCACCCAGTGCGACAGCCTGCTGCTCGGCAAGGACTGCGGCGCCCACACCGTGCCCTATATCGAGGTGCGCAATCCCAGCGCCCAGATCGAGCATGAGGCGACCACCAGCAAGATCAGTGACGACCAGCTGTTCTATGCGATGCAGCGCGGGCTGGATCAGGAAGCTGCCGTGGCCTTGATCGTGAACGGTTTTGCCAAGGAAGTGCTGCAGCAACTGCCGATGGAATTCGCGGTTGAGGCGCAGAAGCTGCTGGGAATTAGCCTTGAAGGAAGCGTCGGGTGATGCCGTTTTTCTCCGCCGGCTTGATAATTGCCGGACTTCTGGCCTGCGAGGGAGTGGCACATTTTGCAAGCGATGTGCCTACTGTCATTTCAGAGCAAAGGAAGGTCGAAATTCCTCGCGAAATCGAGCCAGCTGTTCGGCCATATTTTTTCTGCCTTATGACCGAGACGAATGCGCGAGTGGGAGCCGTGGGGAGTGTACCTATTGATGAAATCCCGGCGTTTCATGCCGCTGTCCTTCAGGCATGCACGGCTGTGAGGCGGGAGGCGATGGAACAAGGCGTCATCTTGCTCAACGATGCAAAGATGGGCGCTGATTTTGAAGAGCGGAGGGCAACAGTCGAACAAGTGCTCAGCGCTCTCGAGACTCCGGCGACGCCGCCCAGTTTTTCCTTGAAAAAGTGACTTTGCGAGTATGACCAAGAAAACCCTCAGCGTCCGCCCGCTCGAAGAGCGCGCCGAAGCCCCGGCCCTGCAAAAGCGCGGCCGCGGCTGGGCGATTTCGGACAAGCGGCTCGACGCGATCCACGAACAGGCCCGGCGCAACCGCATGCAGCCGACCGAGGCGCAGAAGGTCCTCGCTGAAAAGCTGGGTGAGCAGGAGCTGGGCAAGTTCAAGCTGACCCGTCAGCAAGTGATCGGCTCCGCCATTGTCGATTTCGCCTGCAATCCGCTCAAGATCGCGGTCTCGATCGACGAAGGCGGCGATCCGGCACTGGTTGCCCGCCGCGACAAGAGCCTTGAGGCGGTCGGCGTCAAGCTGCTGCGCTTCTCCGCCGAGCGGGTTCTGGAAGAACCCGAGGCGGTGGTGGCCGATATCCTCGCGGCGATGAAGGCCAGTTACGACGAGCGCGGCCGCGCCCGCCGCCAGCACTATCAGCAGCGCGGCGCGCCGCGCAGCAACCGGGATTGATCATGCTTACCATCGAAAACCTCCATGCGACCGTTGCCGACAAGCCGATCCTCAAGGGTCTGTCGCTGACCATCAATCCGGGCGAAGTCCACGCGATCATGGGCCCCAACGGCGCGGGCAAATCGACGCTTGGCTACACGCTGGGTGGCCGCCCGGGTTATGAAGTGACAGCAGGCTCGGTCGAGTTTGCCGGTAAGGGCCTGCTCGACATGGAACCGCACGAGCGCGCAGCCGCGGGCCTGTTCCTGG
>CAZNBX010000006.1:0-22476 GCA_964571305.1 uncultured Novosphingobium sp. | reverse complement strand
GTCGCGATTCCCGGCGTCTCCTTCGTCCAGTCCCTCCTCGAAAGCCTCAATGCCCAGCGCAAGAGCCGGGGTGAGGAACCGCTTTCGGGCGGGGAGTTCCTCAAGCTGGCGCGCGAAAAGGCGGCGCTGCTCAAGATGGACATGGACATGCTCAAGCGTCCGGTGAACCTGGGCTTCTCGGGCGGCGAAAAGAAGCGTGCCGAGATGGTCCAGATGGGCATTCTCGACCCGAAGCTCGCGATGCTGGACGAAACCGATTCCGGCCTCGACATCGACGCGCTGCGGATCGTTGGCGAAGGCATCAACTCGGTCATGCGCAGCCCGGACAAGGCCGTGCTGCTGATCACCCACTACCAACGCCTGCTCGACTATGTGAAGCCGGACTTCGTCCACGTCCTGGCCGCTGGCCGGATCGTCAAGACCGGCGGGCCGGAACTCGCGCTCGAACTGGAAGAACGCGGCTACGAAGCGGTGGCGGCGTGACCCAGGCGCTCGCCCTGCCCACCCGCAAGAGCGAGGACTACCGCTATGCGGACCTGACCGCGCTTGAAGCGGCCTGGCCGATTGCGCCGGAGCAGATCGAGCTTGGTGCGGGCGAAGAAGGGGCCATGGCGGTGGTCCACACCAGCGATGCGGTGGTGGCGCGCGATCTGGAAATTCGCCTGGGCGAGGGCGCGAAATTTGCCCTGCACCTGCTCGATGCAGGGACGTCCTATGGCCGCTTTGCCGTGCGGGTGACGCTTGGCGCCAAGGCTGAATTCACCTTTGGCGCGGCGCAGCTGGCCGGGTCCGGCCAGACGCTGGAAATCGTCACCGAGGTGTCGCACGCCGCACCGGACGCGGTCAGCCGCCAGATCGTCCGCTCGGTCGCGGCAAACAAGTCAACCGTGAACTATCTCGGCAAGGTCCACGTCGAGCGCGGCGCCGATGGCACCGATGGCGAACAGTCGGTGCGGGCCATGCTGCTCGACCGTACCGCCACCGCAAATGCCCGCCCGGAACTGGAAATCTATGCCGACGACGTGAAGTGCGCGCACGGCTGCGCGGTCGGTGAACTCGATGCCCAGGCCCTGTTTTACATGGCCCAGCGCGGCCTGCCCCCGCACGAGGCGAAGAAGCTGATGCTCCAGGCCTTCGTCGCCGAGGCTTTCGTCGGCGCGCAGGACGAAGAGCAGCTGCTGGAAGGCGCGCTCGACGCCTTGGGGAAACTGGTGTGACCAGCGCCATGCTCTCGCCTGAACTGAAGACTGCCTTTCCGGGGCTGGCGGGCGGCTGGCACTATCTCGATTCCGCCGCGACTGCGCAGAAGCCGCAGCAGGTGATCGATGCGGTTACCCGCGCTCTGGGTGAGGACTACGCGACAGTCCATCGCGGGGTCTATGCTCGCTCGGCGAACATGACGCTGGCGTTCGAGGCGGCGCGGACCAAGGTTGCCGAACTGATCGGCGCTCCGGCTGAGGAACTGGTCTTCACGCGCGGCGCGACCGAGGCGATCAACCTGCTGGCCTATTCCTGGCCGGACAAGGGCCGCGTCCTGCTTTCCACGCTGGAGCATCACTCGAACATCGTGCCGTGGCAGCTGGCCGGCTGGCAGGTCGACGTCTGCCCGCTCACTGCCGATGGCCGGATCGACCTTGACGCCGCCGAAGCCATGTTGACGCCGGAGCACAAGTTCGTGGCCTTCGCCCATGTTTCCAACGTCCTCGGTTCGATGCTCGACGTTGAACGAGCGGTGGAACTGGCGCACCGGGTTGGTGCGAAGATCCTGCTTGATGGCTGCCAGGCCGTCGCCCGCGTGCCGGTCGACGTGGCGGCGCTGGGCTGCGATTTCTATGCCTTTTCCAGTCACAAGCTGTACGGCCCGACCGGGATCGGCGCGCTGTGGGGGCGGGCGGAATTGCTCGACCGGATGAACCCGTGGCAGGGCGGCGGCGCGATGATCGAGCGAGTGACCTTCGAACGCTCGAGCTTTGCGCCGGCGCCGCAGCGGTTTGAAGCTGGCACGCCCGCAATTGTCGAGGCGATCGGCTTTGGCGCAGCGGCTGACTATGTCTGCGAGATCGGCCTTGCTGCGATCCACGACCACGAAGCGGCGCTGGTGGGCGAACTGCGTGCGGCGCTGCGTGCCCGCAACGACATCACCCTGTTCGGACCCGAGGAAAGCGCCGGAATCGTATCTTTTGCGATGGACGGGGTTCATCCCCACGATCTCGGCACCATATTGGACGAGGAAGGCGTGGCGATCCGCGCCGGACACCACTGCGCCCAGCCCTTGATGGACCACCTGGGTGTGCCCGCGACGGCGCGGGCCAGCTTTGGCGTCTATTCGGACAGCGACGATATTGCCGCCCTGATGCGGGGCATTGAAAGGACACGGAGGATCTTCGGATGAGCGAGGAATCCAAATTCATTGTCGAGCAGGTTGATAGCGTTCCGGCCCCGCCGCGCGCCAAGGTGGAGGACGCTGAAACTCCGGCTGACCAGCTGGAGCGCAAGCGCGACTACCTCGAGGGATTCCTGGCGGAAAAACCGCAGGGTGCAGCACCCGGCGAACCCGGCGGCGATATCTATGAAGGCGTGATTGCTGCGCTGAAGGACATTTTCGACCCGGAAATCCCGGTCAATATCTATGACCTCGGCCTGATCTATGGCGTCGACGTGGCGGACGATGGCGGCGTGGCCGTGACCATGACGCTGACCACCCCGCACTGCCCGGTGGCGGAATCGATGCCCGGCGAAGTCGAACTCCGCGTCGGCGCGGTTCCCGGCGTGCGCGACTGCGAAGTCAACCTGGTCTGGGACCCGCCGTGGGACCCTGCCAAGATGAGCGACGAGGCCCGGCTCGAACTGGGGATGCTGTGACCATGGCCCGCACCCTGCCCGCCGCCGTCACGCTGACACCTGCTGCCGAAGCACGCGTTGCCAAGCTGATGGCCGACGCACCTGCCGACGCGATCGGCGTCAAGCTCAGCACGCCGCGCCGGGGCTGTTCGGGTCTGGCCTATTCGGTTGACTATGTCAGCGCGGCCAATCCGATGGACGAGCGGATTGAGACGCCGGGCGGCCTGTTCTTCATCGACGCTGCCTCGGTGCTCTACCTGATCGGCAGCACGATGGACTGGCAGGAAGACGACTTCACCGCCGGCTTCGTGTTCAACAACCCGAATGCCAAGGGCAGCTGCGGCTGCGGGGAAAGCTTTACCGTCTGATCAGCAGGCCGGTGACGGGCGCGGGACGAAAGTCTGGCCCGTTTCGGCGTCGATAAAGGCGATCAGCGCACGTTCAAGATCGTCGAGGTCCTCATCGGCGTCGAGCATGTCCTGCAGCCATGATTGCTCGGAAACCGTGAACAGGGCGGCGGCTTCAGTCTTGCCTTCGCGGTCAGCGGAGGGTTCATCCGTGTCGAGCAGGCTGCCAAAGCCTTCGCCGATATCCGCGCGGGCAATGCGCGCCAGAAAGCCGCCGATGCCAGCGCCTTCGCGGTTCATGAAGGCCTCTAGCTCGCGCATCCGCTCGCTATCCGGCGCTTCGTCTCCGGCAAAGCCGAGCAGGTATTGCGCGACGCCCTTGACGAACAGGTCGGGCCATTCCGGGCAATTGACCTCGTAGAGCGTCGCATCCTTGATCCGGAAGAGCAGTTCTGCTTCGCCCTTGCTGACCCCGGCCGGACGCTCGCTGCCGGTGCCGAAGATCATGCGGCGCAGCAGGATTGCTTCGGTCTGGTTGATCCCGCAGCGGTCCAGTTGGCCTTGGCGGGTCGGACCATCACCCAGCGCCACCGCCTCTTCAATCTGGTGCAGCGCGTAGGCCCGCAGCGGCGCGGGCACGCTGTTCGCGACTTCGATCACCCGGACCAGCAGTTCGAGTTCACCCATGGTGCCAACGCGGCCATCGCGGTCGATCCTGGCGATCAATTCCTCGGCCATTTCGGCATCGACATAGCCGCGCGGCTCGACCGTATGGACGACGAAGCTGGTCAGCGCCTCGACGAAGAAATCGCACCATTCCGGATCCGGTGCATCGGCGATTTCATTGGCGACGAACAGCGCTTCGGCCTCGTCCGGACTCATCCGCCCGTCAGCCCAGCCAAGCCGCCTAAGCTCGGCAATTTCTGCCGTGGTAACCAGCCGGTCACCGGCGATCTGCGCCGTCAGGTCGCCAAATTCCATGGTCATTGCAGCCAGGCCCCGTCGTGGAAACAGGTCCTGCTTGTGCCGGGATAACCTTAAATCCCGGTTACCCACTGCCCTTCGGGTTATTTCGCGCGCAAGGCGGCGATGCAGGCGGTGCGGTCAACCTCCTGGCCATCGCTGGCACGGCGGGCTTCGACATAGGTCGCGCTGATCGGCCGGCCGGGATCGACCGGATAGAGGAAGACGTCCAGCACGCAGGCGCGTCCGGCAAATTGCAGTTTGCGCGCATCGCCTTCCCAGACATCCAGCCGGGCCGGGCCGAACTGGCGAACCAGATCATCCGGTCCCGCGCCGATTACGCCTTCAAGCCCTGGTGCAGAGAGAATGCGCGGCTTGGGCGGTGCTACCGGCACTGTGCGGGTCGCGGGCCTGATTGGCACGGCCTTTGTCGTTTTCGTTGGCGTCGGGGTCGTCTTCACCGGTGCACCCGATCCGCAGGCGGACAGGAAAAGGACCAGAGCAAGCGGGAGGAGGGAGTTGCGCGGCATCACGATGGCGCTCCTTTGCGCTGAATCCGGTCCGCAGTGCAAGTCGTGAGCGGCAGGGCGAAGCTTCTCCTGTGGTCGGAGGCGCGGGGGAACTACGTCAAAAGCTTTCCCGTCCCGGCAAAAGCCGCTAGGCGCCCCGCTTCAAATTCAAATTCACAGGAAACCGTCATGTCTCAGCCGTCCACCCAAGTCATCGCCATCGGCAATGCGATTGTCGATGTCATGGCGCCATGTGACGACGCGCTGATCGAACGGTTCGGCATGACGCGCGGCGGCATGACCCTGATCGATACAGACCGGGCGAAGGAACTCTATGCCGCGATGGGCCCGGCGCGCGAGATTTCCGGCGGTTCTGCTGCAAACACCCTCGCCGGTTTGGCTGCGCTTGGTGGGCGCTGTGCATTCATCGGTCAGGTCGCGGATGACCAGCTGGGCGAAGTCTTTGCCCATGACATCCGTGCCGGCGGGATCAGGTTCGACACGGCTGCCCGCGCCGGCGATCCGCCGACGGCGCGCTGTCTGATCTTCGTCACGCCAGACGGCCAGCGCACCATGAACACCTTCCTTGGTGCCTCGCAGTTCTTGCCCCCGGCAGCGCTTGACGAAGCGGCGATTGCCGATGCCGAAATCCTCTATCTCGAGGGCTACCTGTGGGATCCGGAAGAACCGCGCGCGGCCATGCGCCGGGCGATTGCCGCAGCGAAGAATGCCGGGCGCAAGGTCGCCTTCACCTTGTCGGACGCATTCGTGATTGATCGGCACGGCGATGATTTCCGTGCGATGATCGATGCTGGTGACATCGACATCCTGTTTGCCAATCACATCGAACTGGCGGCGCTCACTGGTCATGAGGACTTCCACGCCGGGATCGAAGCGTTGAAGGGCAAAGTGCCGATGCTGGTTGTTACCCGCAGCGAACAGGGCGCAGTCGCCGCGCACGCCGGGACGCTTCACGAAGTACCGGCCGAGCCGGTGGCGCAGGTGGTCGACACGACCGGTGCGGGCGATCTCTTCGCCGCCGGGTTTCTCCATGGCCACGTCAATGGCCGCCCGGTGGATGAATGCCTGACCCTGGGCGCGCTCTGCGCGGCCGAGATCATTTCGCACTACGGCGCACGGCCCGAGGCCGATCTCAAGCAACTGGTTGCGCGCCGTTTCGGCTGAGCCTTAGCCCTCCCACTTGGGAAAGCGCAGGATCGGAGTCTGTCCGCGCAGGAATTCGCGCGGCAAGGTCCCCGTCAGCGCCTTGAAGTCTCGGATGAAGTGCGACTGGTCGGCATAACCAGCTTCTTGCGCCAAGGCGGTCCAGGACGCTTCCGGTTCCAGTTCCTTGCGGTGAACCGCATGTCCAATCCGGCAGATCCGGGCATAGTGTTTGGGATTGAGCCCGGTGAGCTGGCGGAATCTCCGCTGGAAATGCCGCAGCGACAGCCCTGCCGCGTCAGCCAGTTCCTGAATCGGCACCGTTCCGCGCATCCTGCGCAGGCGGGTGGCCTCGCGGGCAACCGGATCCTCGCGTCCGCAACCGGTGGTGAGCGATTTCAGCCAGCCATCGGCGATCGGGGCCATCGCCTGCCAGCTTTCGGCTGTGCGCAGGCTGTCCAAAAGGCCATCGGGGAGTGAAATCGACTTGAAGCCGTCAACCAGCGATACCGGATCGACATTGAAGACCTGGGCGGCAGCCGCAGGCTGTAGCCGGATTGAAAAGGTGCGGAGGGCGCCTTCGATTTCCATGTCATATCGATAATGGGTCAATGGACCGAACAGTCCCGCCCGGGGCGCCTCAAGCCGTTGGCGGTCCTGCAGGTCATAGAGCCAGTGGCGGCCATCGAGGATGATCTGGACGAAGCAGTTGGGCCGGGCCGGAATGACCCGCCGGATCATGTGTCCACGGTCCATGATTTCGCCGCCGATGTAACCGATCAGACAGGGCGCCAGTTCGGGACAGGCACTATCGATCAGGGTTATCTTCACCCGGCAGGCTCCCAAATCGCGCCACCGCGCCAATCCAGGTTAAGACATAGCTTCGCGTTTTACTTCCCGCCAGCCAATATCACGGCGGCAAAAGCCTTGCGGGAAATCGATTTTGCTTACCGCTTCATAGGCGCGTTCTTGTGCTTCGGTCACGGTGGCTCCGCGCGCCGTAACGTTGAGCACGCGTCCGCCACTGGCGACAAGCTTGCCCTCGCTCAACGCCGTGCCTGCGTGGAATACCTTCGCACCCCCTGTCTCGGCCGCAGCGATGCCGTCGATCGCGCCGCCTTTCAGCGGAGTGTCGGGATAGCCCTTCGCCGCCATGACCACGGTCAGCGCCGTTTCGGGCGAGAATTGCGGCGCGGGCAGGGTGGCCAGCCGGCTTTCCGCCGTGGCCAGCATCAGCTCCGCCAGATCGCCTTCATAGCGCTGCATCAGCACCTGGCATTCGGGATCGCCAAAGCGGCAATTGTATTCGATCAGCTGCACCCCCTTCGGCGTCAGCATCAGCCCGGCATAGAGCACGCCGGAATAGGGCATGCCTTCGCTGGCCATGGCCTGGACGGTCGGCACCACGATCCGTTCCAGCGCCTCGCCTTCGAGCAGCGGGGTCAGCACCGGAGCCGGGCTATAGGCACCCATGCCGCCGGTGTTCGGCCCGGTGTCGCCATCGCCGACGCGCTTATGATCCTGGGCCGAGCCGAACGGCACCACGGTGTGACCGTCGGTGATCGCGAAAAAGCTCGCTTCCTCGCCTTCAAGGAATTCCTCGATCACCGCTTCCGCTCCGGCCGCTCCGAACCTGCCGGAGAAGATTTCGCGCACGGCTTCGTCTGCTTCGGCGCGGGTCATTGCGACCGTCACGCCCTTGCCGGCGGCCAGGCCATCAGCCTTTATTACGACCGGGATC
Source organism: uncultured Novosphingobium sp. (assembly GCA_964571305.1). Taxonomy (GTDB): domain Bacteria; phylum Pseudomonadota; class Alphaproteobacteria; order Sphingomonadales; family Sphingomonadaceae; genus Novosphingobium. Next base: position 14,911 of record CAZNBX010000006.1, on the reverse strand, counting down.
GAGAAGCTGTCCAGCGCGGCCAGACCCTCCGCTTCGTTGGTGACGCGGCGGAAGGCGGCGGTGGGGATGCCATGACGGGCGCAAAGTTCCTTGGTGAAGGCTTTGGACCCTTCCAGTTGCGCTGCGGCCTTGGACGGTCCGAACACTGGCACGCCCGTTCCGCGCAGGCTGTCGCCAAGGCCATCGACCAGCGGGGCTTCGGGGCCGATCACGACCAGACCGACTTCATGGGCAGCGCAGAATTCGACGACTTTCTTGTGGTCTTCGAGATCGAGCGAGACCAGCTGCGCGTGCTCTGCTATGCCCGGGTTGCCCGGGCTGGCGAACAGTTTCGTGCACAGGCGGGATTGCGCCAGCTTCCATGCCAGAGCATGTTCGCGGCCGCCCGACCCAATCAGCAGGATATTCATGTCAGCGCCGCCCTATTTTGAAGATGAACCCAGCGGGCTGGTAGCGAAGGAAGCGGCTGGGGACAACGCCGCAGCGCTATCTGTCAGCGAGATTTCCGCCCTGCTCAAGCGCACGGTCGAGGATCGTTTCGGTTTCGTCCGGGTGCGCGGTGAAATAAGTGGGTTCAAGCGGGCGGCCTCGGGCCACGTCTATCTGTGCCTCAAGGACGAGAATGCACGTCTCGACGCGGTGATGTGGCGTGGCACGGCACAGCGGTTGAATTTCCAGCCCGAGGACGGGCTCGAGGTTGTCGCAACTGGCAAGCTCACGACCTATCCTGGGCGTTCCAACTACCAGCTGGTGATCGAGCGGATGGAGGTTGCTGGCGAAGGTGCCCTGCTCGCGCTGCTCGCCCGCAATAAGGCGCGTTTCGAGGCCGAAGGACTGTTCGCCCCCGAACGCAAGCGCGGGCTCCCGTTCCTGCCGCGCACTATCGGTGTGGTCACTTCGCCGACCGGCGCGGTCATCCGCGACATTCTCCACCGCCTGGCCGACCGCTTTCCGGTGCGCGTCCTGGTCTGGCCGGTGCTGGTCCAGGGCCAGGGAGCGGCAGATCAAGTTGCGGCGGCGGTACGCGGCTTTTCCGCATTGGCGCCGGGCGGAGCTGTGCCGCGACCAGACCTCGTGATCGTAGCCCGAGGCGGCGGATCGATCGAGGACCTGTGGGCTTTCAACGAGGAAGCGGTGGTCCGCGCGGTGGCGGATTGCTCGATCCCGGTAATTTCCGCCGTGGGCCATGAAACCGATACGACCCTGTGCGACTTCGCCGCCGACCGCCGCGCCCCAACCCCGACCGCAGCGGCGGAAATGGCGGTCCCAGTACGCAGCGAGCTGGCCAACCAGATCGCCGAGCTGACCCTGCGCAAGCGCCGCGCCGTGCTGCGTCCGCTGCAATTGGGGCGCGAACGTCTTGCCGCCCGGGCCGAACGCTTGCCAGCACCGGCGACCTTGCTGAGCCCGCAAGCGCAGCGATTGGACGACTTGTCAGAGCGGTTCCGCCGCGCGCTGGGCGACCGGACCATGCTGGCGCGCGGCGATCTCCAGCGTGTTGCAGGGCGGTTGTCACTGCCGCTCGTCACTGCCCAGGTCCAGGCCGCGCGTGGACGGCTGGACGGTCTGGCGCGACTGTTTGTTTCGCTCGATCCCGACAAGGTCCTGGCGCGTGGCTATGTCCGGGTGACTGCAGGTGGCCGGACGCTTACCACCAAGGCGGGCGCGGCGCGTGAGCAATCGCTCGTCCTGCATTTTCAGGATGGTGAGCTACCCGTGTCGACCGGCGCGGCGGTGCCGCGTGCACCAGTTCGGTCAAAGCCACCCGTCGCATCGGATGACGGCCCCCAGGGCAAATTGCTCTGAACCGCGGGATTTGCTAGAGACGGCCCATGCTGATGAATTCCGCCGACCGCCCCGCCTCGCTGTTTTACCAAGCCAATGGCTTCCGCGTGCTGACTCCGGGCAGCCACGTGGTATGCGCGGTCAGCGGCGAAGCGATCGCGCTCGAAGCGCTGCGGTACTGGAGCGTCGAGCAGCAGGAAGCCTATGCCAGCCCGGAGCTGGCGACCAAGCGGCTGTTGGGCAAATAACATGGATGCCGGTGTGCTGAGCAAAAGCTTCAGCACCTGTTCCAAGGCAGTTTGATCCGGATTTATGCGCCCTTGCGCCCTGTTGCATGACTGCAACAGGTCCCTTCTGGAAAGCAACCAGTTTGGGAAAAAGCTTTGCCCCGACCTGTGCTTTTCGCCATTCACCTCCGATCGTTCCGAACTGAATACGGAAATATCCGTGTTTTCAACCGGGATGACAGAAACCCGCGTGGCATCCATGCCGGATTCAACAGAGGAAAAACGCTGTGAAAAAACAAACCATTACGGCTCTGAAGGCCGGTACCGCACCGCTGGTGCTGGGCCTGGCGCTGATCAGCACGTCCGCTTTCGCGCAAGACGCGTCGGATGAAAACGCACCGGAAGACCAGACCATCGTCGTCACCGGTTCGCTTATCCGCAACCCGAACCTGGTTCAGGCCAACCCGGTCAACGTCACTACTGCCGACCAGATCGAACTGAAGCAGTCGAACGTCGCTGAAGAAGTTCTGCGCGAAGTTCCGGGCGTTGTCGCCAACATCGGTTCGGCCGTTAACAACGGCAACGGCGGTTCCTCTTACGTCGACCTTCGTGGTCTTGGTTCGAACCGCAACATCGTCCTGCTCGATGGCAACCGCATTGTGCCGGCCGACCTTGCTGGCCGCGTCGACCTTAACAACATCCCGCTCGCGCTGATCAGCCGCGTTGACGCGCAGACCGGCGCAGCCGTGACCACCTATGGTGCAGACGCCATCACCGGCGTGGTGAACTTCATCACCCGTCGCGACTTCGCCGGCATGGACCTTTCGGCCAGCGAACAGATCACCGAAAAGGGTGACGGCAACTACTTCCGCACCGACCTGACCGTTGGCGCGAATTTCGACGACGGCCGCGGCAACGCCGTGCTGAGCCTCGGCTACCAGAAGGCCGACGCCGTCTACCAGGGTCAGCGCGACTTCTCGGTCTCGCAGATCAGCTCGTACTCGGGCGGCGCTGGTGGTTCGGGCACGTCCGTTCCGTCGCGCATCACCGGCACCCGTTCGGTTCCCGGCTTGACCGACTTCACCCTGTCGAACGGCAGCACCCGTCAGATCGACCCAGCCACCGGCCAGGCGGTCACTACCTACAAGACCTTCAACTTCAACCCGTACAACGTCTTCCAGACGCCGTTCGAGCGCTTCAACATCTTCGCTCAGGCGAACTACGAAGTTAGCGACGCCGTTGAAGTCTACACTCGCGGCATGTTCTCGAAGAACACCGTTTCGACCATCATCGCGCCTTCGGGTTCGTTCGGTGGTTCGGTGACGATGAACCTGAACAACCCGTACATGCCCGCGACGCTGCGCAACCAGTTCTGTGCATTCGACACCAACGCGGATCCGGCGATCTACACGCCGCGCTTCACGACCGCGGAATGCGCCGCAGCTGCACTCGCAACCGGTCCGAGCGATCCGCGTTATCGCACCGTTACGTTCAACCTCAGCCGCCGTGCGACTGAAGTTGGACCGCGTATCAGCGACTACACCTCGACCGTGTTCGATATCCGTGCAGGCCTGCGCGGTGCGATCACCTCGAACATCAACTGGGATCTGAGCGGTTCGTACGGCGAATCCAACAAGATCCAGACGATCAAGAACTACACCCTCCAGTCGCGCTGGCGGGAAGGCCTTCTGGCCAACAACACCCAGACCTGCATCAGCGGCAACTCGGCCTGCGTTCCGGTCAATCCGTTCGGCGCAGATGGCTCGATCACTCCGGCCATGGCTGACTTCCTCTCGGAAAACAGCACGACCCAGGTCAACACCAGCCTGGCACAGGTTCGCGGCATCGTTTCGGGTGACCTCGGTTTCACCTCGCCGGGCGCATCGAACCCCGTCGGCTTCGCTCTTGGCGGTGAATACCGCAACTACAAGGCGCAGCAGGCTTCGGACCTTCTCGCCAAGACCCCGGGTGAACTCGGTGGCGCTGGCGGTGCGGCTCCGGACATCAACGGTGGCTACAACGTTTGGGAAGGTTACGCCGAGCTTATCGCTCCGCTGATCGAAGACAAGCCCATGGTCAAGAGCCTGACTGTCGAAGGCGGTGCCCGCTATTCGAAGTACAGCGTTGATGGCGGTGGCAAGAACGACACCTGGACCTACAAGGTTGGGGCCACGTGGGAACCGGTTGCGGACGTCAAGTTCCGCGGCAACTACGCCCACGCCGTTCGCGCACCTAACATCGGTGAACTGTTCACGCCGCTGACCACCGGCCTCACCAACCTGGGCGTTGATCCTTGCTCGGGCGCGGCTCCGGTCACCAATGCGAACCTGCGCGCGGTCTGCCTTGCACAGGGTGCTCCGCTGGGTTCGATCGGCACGATCGCCAACCCGACCGCAGGCCAGGCCAACATCACTTCAGGTGGCAACCTGAACCTCGCTCCGGAAAAGGCCGATACCTTCACCGCAGGTGTTGTCGTCCAGCCGTCGATGGTCCCAGGCCTCTCGGTTTCGATCGACTACTACAACATCAAGGTTAAGGACGTTATCGGTTCGCCGCTGCCGGGCGACCTGGTTTCGGCATGCTTCGGTTCGATCACTTCGGCCAGCGCCAGCAATCCGGATTGTACGGTCATCCGTCGTAACCCGGTTACCGGTGGCCTCGACGGCGACCCGGCAACCACCCCGGGCCTCTACGCTCCGCTCAGCAACCTGGGCAAGCTGGCCACCGACGGTGTTGACCTGATCGCGAACTACAACCGTGACCTCGGCTTCGGTAAGCTGGCTCTGAGCTTCGTTGGCAACTACACCGCCAACTCGAAGTATCAGGCAACCCCGGGCGGTCTCGACCGTAACTGCGTTGGCTACTACTCGGTCAACTGCTCGTTCACCGGTTCGATCCAGCCGAAGTTCCAGTTCGCACAGCGCACCACGCTGTCGGTTGGCAAGTTCGACGCCTCGCTGCTGTGGCGCTGGCTCGATAGCGTCCAGTTCGAACCCCAGCAGCTTGCTGACGATCTGGCCGCTGCCGTTGCTGGTGGCTGCACCGACCCGAACGGTACTGACCCGGATGGTTGCATGGTTGAGCCGGCGTTCCGCAAGATCCCGTCGGAGAGCTATTTCGACCTGACCCTGCGGTTCAACGCCACGGAGAACTTCACGTTCACCGCGACCGTGCAGAACCTGTTCAACAACAAGCCGCACGTGGTGGGCAACACCATCGGTTCGACCTCGTACAACAGCGGGAACATCTTCCCGTCGACCTACGATGCGCTCGGCCGTCGCTTCGCCGTTTCGGCCAAGCTGCGGTTCTGATCCTTCGGACCAGACCAACAATTGGGGGCGGGCAGCAATGCCCGCCCCTTTTTGCTGGGTGATCCCTTGACAGACTGGAGCATCGGCTCCCAACAGGTTCAGTGAGCGACGCAAGCCTAGAAATCCAAGCCGAGGCAGCCGAACGCGCGATTGCCGCTGGCCAGGGCGATGCCCATGACTGCATGGTTGCCGCATTGGGTCGCTCTGCCCGCGACGATCTGGCGGGCGCAGAAACCTTGCTGCAACGCGCCCTTCATCTTGAACCCGAAAACCCCGCAGTCCTGACTGGACTTGCCATTGTCAGGCGCAAGCAGGGCCGCATGCGTGAAGCTGTCCTGGCCTGCGATGCGGCGATCCGTGCCTGGCCCGGCTATGCCGATGCCTGGATCGAACGCGGCGCGATTCTGGCAGCAGGTGGATCAAGCCGCGCTGCGCGTGAAAGCTTTGCCAGGGCAACGCAATTGGCACCGCATATCGCCCAGGCCCATGCGGGTCTGGCCGCCTTGGCGGCCCGCGATGGCGACTTTGATGCCGCGCGGCGGCATGCGGAAAATGCCCTCCATCGTGACCCCACGAATGCCGTCGCGATCTGTGCCCGCGCCAATGCCGACATTGCCGACAAGCGCCCTGAACTGGCACGGGAGGCATTGGCCAAACTGCTCAGCAGGCTCGATAGGCCGAGCCCTGATCGTTCCTTTGCCGCGACCGTTCTGGGCGACGCCTGCGACAAGCTTGGCGACCATGACGCTGCCTTCCGCGCCTATGCTGCAGCCAATTCGGATTTTGCCGCTGTCAACGCCGGTGCCGCAGCGGGCCAGGCAAGCCACCGGGAATTCGTCGAGGCGATCCATGCGGGTTTTGACGCGCGGCCCGACGCGCAGTGGCACGCGCCTGCCCCTGATCGGACCCACAACCGGATTCAGCGACATGTCTTCCTGCTGGGCTATCCTCGTTCGGGTACGACCTTGCTCGAAAACGTCCTGGCGTCCCTCCCGGGGGTCGCGGCGTTGGAAGAGCGTCCGACGCTTGCCGCGGCGGACCAGAAATACCTGCTTGGCAATCGTGATGCGGTAATCGCCGGGCTTGAGAGATTCAGCGAGCTTGATGGCGATGCGGTCGATGCCTTGCGCCGTGCCTATTGGGATGGCGTGCAGGCGTCGGGTGTGGCCAGTGGGAGCGAATGCTTGGTCGACATGGACCCGCTGAAGGGAACGCGGCTCCCGCTCATTGCCCGCATGTTCCCGGAAGCGAAGATCCTGGTCATGCGGCGCGATCCGCGCGACGTGGTGTGGAGCTGTTTCCGCACCAACTTTGCGATGACCAGTGGGACCTTGGAATATACCAGCCTGGAGCGCGCGGCACGGCACTATCATGCGATGATGCAACTGACCGAGGCCGCCATGGCGCGGTTGAAGTTGCAGTTCCACGAAGTGCACTATCACCGTCTGGTTCAGGACTTCGATGGCACTACCCGCCAGATCTGCGACTTCCTGGGCCTGGACTGGAATGAAGGTCTGCGCCGTTTCGATCGCACCGCTCAGGCCCGGGGCGTTTCGACTGCGAGCGCGGGCCAAGTCAGCCGCGGCCTCTATGACGGCACGCGCCAGTGGGAACGCTATGCAGCCTACCTTGAACCGGTGATTCCTATCCTCCAGCCGTGGCTTGAGCGGTTCGGTTACGCTTGATCGAGCAGGGGGAGCGGGCCCTCCAGGGGGATGCCGGCATTGGCGGCAACCTGTCCGGCCCATTCCAGGACGAGATCGATTTCAGCGCCGTGGGCTTCGCGCGCGGCGGCATATTCTGCTGTTCTATCGCCGGCCGAAAAGCTTTGCCCTGATTTCGAATGCCGGGTGAAGCTTGGACCGGATATGATCTCTGCAACGGCGGCTTCATCCAGATGAAGGCCAAGGTGGGCTGCAGTTGCCTGGATGGCTTCAAATGGCTGTGCGGTCATCTGGTCGGCGTCCAGCGAGCGGATCCGGCCCGGTCCGATCTTTGCCGCCAGTCGGTGGAAATACGCGTGCTGAGCAAGCCAGCCGACCGCAGCCACTTGTAGGTCGGTTTGACGGAAGTAGTCCTCTGGCTCAAAGCCGAGCGCAACAAACCCCTCGTGTAGATAGCCCGCCAGGAGTTCGCGGACCCAGAGGCGGCAAGGCAGCCCCTTGCGCACGACTGAAATCAGAAAGGTTTCCAGCGGAGCGTAAAGGAACAGCGCATTTGATTGCGGTCGCAGGGCGAGCAACAGCTCGGCCAGCGGGTTCACCACGTTCGAGGGCTTGACCACGATGCTTTCGCCAGGAGCAAAAGGCCTTCCCAGCAGCCTTGTAGCGAGGTCGGCCATCCGCGCCACGGCGCTGGGCTGCGCACCTCTGCGCCGCAATCCGACAAGATCGTTGAGCAGGACCGGCTCCGACAGACCCATTGCCGTTCCGCCGCGCGACAAGGCCCGGGTCAGCAAAGTCGATCCGCAAAAGGCGGAGTGGAAAATGAAGCCTAGCGGTGGATTTTCCGGCAGGTTCAGGGCTGTGACAGCTGGAAGGTCCCCGCCAATTTGCCGGGGGCCGAGGCAATCGTCGGTGAGGAATGGAATGGTCGCATGTTCCGCCCGAAGCACCCGCACGAAGCGAAAGCGGTCGGTATCCTCAACGTAACGATGCGCCAGCCATTCCGCATCGGTCAGGAGAGTGTTAGGATCGACTTCCATGGCAAGCGTGTAAGCCGGTCCGTCGCCACAGGCAACTTGGGTTGTGGCAGTTGGCGTTTGGGCATGCGCGGCTGGACCAGGGGGGGCAACATGCAGAAAATGAAAACCGTGCCTGCAGCAACGGCTGAAGAGGCAAATTCAGCGGGTATGTCGGCGCTTAGAACTGGTGACTTGCCAGAGGCCGTTCGCGCCTTCACGCAGGCAACCGAGCTTGATCCGAATTCCGTGGCACTGTGGAGCAATCTGGCCCACGCACACCGCCTGTCCGGCAATGATGAAGCCGAAGGCGTAGCTCTTGACCGTGCGCTGGCACTCCATCGGTTGGATTTCGGCAGCCAATTGCGCAAGGCTCAATTGCTCCAGCGGATGGGGCGGGAAACCGATGCCTTGATCGCATGGAGCGGGGTGCAGCAGCTTGCTGCCCAGCAAGCGCTTGAATTTCCGCCAGCGGTGCAAGCCGAAATGGATGCGGGAGCGGCCTATTGCCGCGAGCTTCAGGGGCGACTGGAAGCCAAGGCTGATGAAATGCTGGCCCAGGGCCGGGAACAATGGGATGAAACCGAACAGCGGCGCATTTCGGCGTTCGTTGCCCGCGCGCTGGGCAAGCGGACGGTTTACGTAAACGAGTGTGCTGGCCTGCATTACCCGTTCCTGCCTGCTGACGAATTCTTCGACCGGCGTCATTTCCCTTGGCTCGAGGAGCTGGAGGCGCATACCGATGTGATCCGTTCCGAGCTCATGGCGCTCCTGCGCGATCCGGGCGAAGAGATACGCCCCTATGTGCGGATGGAAGAGGGCATCCCCAACAACAAGTGGAGCGCCCTTGACCAGTCGCTCGACTGGGGCGCGTGTTTCTTTTGGGAGCATGGGGAGCCTAACCTGCCTGTGCACCAAAGGTGCCCACAGACCGCGGCTATCCTAGACCGCCTTCCATTGCTGCGGATTCCGCGGCGGGGGCCCGCTGCATTCTTTTCGATCCTGCGGCCCAACAGCCATATCCCTGCCCACACCGGGGTGACCAACACCCGCGCGATTGTCCACCTGCCTCTGATCGTTCCGCCCCATTGCGGGTTCCGCGTCGGTGGTGAAGTCCGCGAATGGGTCGAGGGGCGCGCCTTTGCCTTTGACGACACGATCGAGCACGAGGCCTGGAACCGCAGTGATGAATTGCGGGCAGTCCTGATCCTGGATGCGTGGAATCCGCACCTCTCGGAGCGTGAGCGTGAGGCGATTAGCGCTTATATCCAGCAGTCTGACCAGGTCCTGAGTTGAGCGGCGGTTGTCGGGTGCATGGGAGTGCGATATGTTCGTGCTATTGAGGCCGCTTGCGGCTGACTATCTCGAAGAGGTTTCCTGATGCTTAGCACCCTGATTCTTGTCTTGCTGGCGCAAGCCGCAAGCGATTCGACTGCTGCAATCGATCCCGCTCTTGTCGAACCGAACCCGAAGGTGATGAGCCAGAAGGAGATCAAGGCTTTCAATGCCAAGCTTCCGCGCAACCACCCGTTCTATATTCGCTGCGTAGCTTCCGGCGAGATTGGCTCACTGGTCAAGAAGACCTATTCCTGCCGAACCAACCAGCAATGGAAGCAGGCTGACGAGATCGGTAACCAGAACGCTCGTGACACTTATGAGCACATGACCAGCAAGTCATGGAACACCAGCGGCTGAAAGGTGCCGCTTACTGAACTCTGATCACGCGCACGCCGGGCTGATTGTTCACGCGGGCAAAGAAGCTTCCCAGTGCGCCTTTCCGGACTACAATGGTCTGGCCAGCTTTGGGATAGGTTTCACGCCCATCGGTCTGCTTCCAACGCGCGCCGTCTTCCAGGACAAATACCGTCGAACCGTCCTTGCCCGTGTAGCTCGACGCGATCTTCGATTCGATCTGGTCGACCTCTTCATCGTCGTTGTCGCCAAACAGCTTGAGCTTGGGCAGGGCCAGGCCGAACAGGCCGCGCTTGGTCTTTCGCGCGGTATCGCGATCCACCACGAGGACTTCCTTCGTCGCCGCAGCCGTATCGAGCACAGCCGCGCTGCGGTCGAAACAGGCGAGCCGCGCCGCAGGATCAACAATCGTCCGGCAGTCCAGCACAGCCTTGAGCACTGTCGGTTGGGGTGCGGTATCAGCCTCGCCGGCGATCGCGGGGGAGGACGCCAGGGCCGCACTCGCGGCAATGATGACTGCTAGTGCTGCGCGCATCGGTATTCCTCGCTCTGTCGACCAAGAAACGACAATGCCTCGTACCATCCCTTGCCGTCAATCGGTGCTCTTGCCTTGGCGCGCCCGTGCCGCCACATCTCGCCGCGATGCTGCGCCGATTGTTGATCATTCTGCTCTTCGCGGGTCTGGCGCCGGGCACTTGGATCAGGTCCGAGCCGCCCGCTGGGGACGCGCGCAGCCAGCTCAGTCTGCAAAGCGTACCGCTGTTACCTGCCTGTTGTACCGCAGGCCCACTTCGCCTGCTTGGCGCGTGGCAACTCAGCAGCAAAAATACAGCTTTTGGAGGCTACTCGGCGCTGGTTTCGACTGACCTTGGCGAATTGCTGGCCCTGAGCGACCGCGGATACTTCTTGCGCTTTGCCAAACCGGGTGCGGCGCCGATGATGCCCCAATTCGGCTCTACCCAGCCGGGAAGCGTGAAGGACAAGGCAGGCCGAGACGTCGAGGCCGCTGCCTTGGATCCCGGAAGCGGTCACCTATGGTTGGCACTGGAAAGGCGCAATGCCGTCGCGCGCTATAAGGGTAACCTGATTCGCGAGGCGGTGCGGCCCGTGCCGGAATGGCGCGACTGGCCGGGCAATTACGGGCCTGAAACGTTGGTTCGTCTGCATGACGGCCGGTTCATCGCGGTATGCGAGTGCCGCTCAGCCTGGTTGGGGGAATACCAGCATCCCGGTTTCCTTTATCCAGACGATCCGATCAGCAGTGGAACAGGTACAGCCTTCACCTTTGCCGGTGCGGATGGCTATCGTCCGACCGACGCGGCTGAGCTTCCCGATGGCCGCGTGCTGGTGCTGATGCGGCGGCTGGTCTGGCCGATTCCGGCGCGGTTCGCGGTCAAGATGGTCATTGCCGATCCGGCGGAGATCAAACTGGGTCAGGTCTGGCGCGGCCGGGAAATCGCGGAGATTGCGGCGCCTTGGCCGGTCGACAACTATGAAGGGCTGACAATCGAGCGCGGGGCGGATGGCCAGCTGGTGGCGTGGATCATCAGCGATGACAATGGCGCGGCGTTGCAGCGCACCTTGTTGCTGAAGGTATCAATCGACGAGGCGCGGTTGCCCCAAAAGCAAAAGGCGCCCGGATAACCGGACGCCTTTTTGTTGCTTGGCTCGCTTTTCGGCGAATCAGGCTGCAGCAGCAGCCTTCTGCTTCAGCGCGCGCTTCACCTTCTGCGCGGTTTCCGAAAGCTTTTCGTCTGAAGTCTTGAGCAGCCAGTTATCGAGACCACCGACGTGTTCAACCGAGCGCAGGCCCTGCGTCGAAACGCGGAACTTGAAGCTGCGGTCCAGACCTTCCGACATCAGCGTGACGTTCTGCAGGTTGGGCAGGAAAACGCGCTTGGTCTTGTTGTTGGCGTGGCTGACGTTGTGGCCGACCTGGCGGCCCTTGCCGGTCAGTTCGCAAATACGGGACATGGCAAAACTCGCTTCGAAAAACTGCTACCCATTCGGGAGAAGGGGCGCCCTTACCGATTCCCCCTTGCACGGTCAAGGCATTGCGGCCAATTCCGCCGAAATGAGCCGCTGGCCCTTGCCTGAACCGATGCAGATCGCCCTTGAACAGGCGCGCATGGGCGAATCTGCCGGAGAAGTGCCGATCGGGGCGGTAATCGTCAAGGATGGCGCGGTTATCGCGGCCTCGCACAATGCTCCGCGCACTTTGCACGATCCCACTGCCCATGCCGAAGTTCTGGCGATTCGCGCGGCAGCGGCGATTCTCGGTAGCGAGCGACTCGACGGCTGCGACCTATGGGTCACGCTGGAACCCTGCGCGATGTGCGCCGGGGCCATTGCCCACGCCCGAATCGGCCGCGTCTACTATGCCGCCGCCGATCCCAAAGGCGGCGCGGTGGAGCATGGCGCGCGGGTGTTCGAGCACGAGCAGAGCCTGCACAAGCCGCAGGTCTATTCCGGGATGGGCGAAGAAGAGGCGGGCGAACTGCTCCGCGCGTTCTTCCGCTCGCGCCGTTAAATCTTGAAGCGGTAGGTCAGGGCCAGCCCAGCAGAAAGCTGGTCCACCTTGCCTGCGCGGACGATCGGCGAGCCCTGTGCATCGCCGACCAGACGGTCATAACCGGCATAGGCGTAGAGACCGAAGATGCGGCTCACAGGCAAGCGCAGGCCCGCGCTCGCGCCAACTGCATAGATCCCGGAGCCGGGTTCGTAGGAGGTGAAGCCACCGGCGCCCGGCATTGGCACGCCAAAGTAGGCACGGTTATACTTGGCGCTGCCCCAGCGCAGGCGCGGACCAAAGGTGGCAATCGCCCCTTCCTTGTCCTGGCGCAGCACCAGGTCGGCGGCAAGCGTACCGGTCAAGGCTTTGTGCCCGCCAATTCCCTGACGCAGTTCCGCCCGCAGGCGCAGTCGTTCCAGCGGCCAGCTATCGGCGAACAGCCCGACCTCGAAGGTGGAACCGACCTTGGGCAGGCCGGGCAAGTCCTCGGCGTTGCGACCAGGTGCGAAGTTGAAGGCCGGGCCGACGGAGAAGCCTTTGTCTCGTTTCCCCAGGACGGCAAAGCCGAAGGCCTCGTCTGGGGATTCGGTTGTGATCGCTTCACCCACGCGCCAGGTTTCGACCAGCGGCAGGAACGTCACCCTGGTCGAGTCCGCGCCTGGGTATGCGGGGATCAGTTGAACCCCGGCTCCGATCATCACATTCCGGCCAGCACCCTGTTGCTCTTGCGCGAAGGCAGGGCACGCGCCGAACACCAGCAACGCGGCAGGCAAGGCAAGACGAGCGATCATCATCCCTCTCTGTTTACGGATCGTCATAGGCCGCGCCAGATGTTCAGGGGGGCGTCGTTTTTCGGACCGAACTTGGCTGCAGTGCACGCGGCGAATTTGAACTTGCGATCATAGCAAAGATGGACTTCGCGCAGCCAACCGTTGCCGGTTCGGACTCCGATGGCCGTAATCGGGATGCGGGGATTGAGCGTGACGAAGGCGCGGCGCAGGTTGCCAGCGGTCAGGCCCGGCTGGCGCGACAGGCGGTCGGCATCGGGCAGGCGCACCGCCTTCCACATCGCCTGCGCGGTCTTGAAGTAGGCTGCGGGAGTCCTTGCCATGCAGCTGCCATGTTTGGCCCATTCGTGCTCCAGCAGCGAAGGCACCGGGGTCATGCAGAGGTTTGCCTTCAGGTCGGCCACGCTGGGGCGCGGGGTCAGGCTGCACCATTGCGGGTACTTGCCCGGGCCGCTTTCGGGCCAGAGACCATGGAGGACAAAGCCGAACCGCCCGATCGACCCGTTGCACTGGTAATTGCGCGGGTCCTTGGCCGCGCTTCCGCCGCGGCAGAACTCCGGCGACCAGCTGATCGCCAGGGTATAGCCGGTGATCGGTGTATCGCGGCGCGGTCCGTCGGGCTGCGGTGGCTGCGGCAGTTCGAGCTGGTGCGGGGTCCGGCACTGATAGGCCTGGGCCAGTGCCGGCCCGGGCAGCGCGGCTGCGATCAGCAGCGCATGCCGAATCATAGCGGGGTGAAGTCCAGTCCGATGTCGGCAGCCGGGGCGCTTTGGGTCAGGCGTCCGACCGAGACATAGGTCACGCCGGTGGCGGCGATGGCGCCAATCGTGTCGAGCCGCACGCCGCCCGAGGCCTCGCTCGGCACCCGTCCGGCGATCACGTCCACTGCCTGGCGCAAGGTGGCCGGGTCCATGTTGTCGAGCAGAAGATGGCTGGCGCTGGCAGCCAGCGCCGGTTCGATCTGGTCGATCCGGTCGACTTCGCAGATCACGTTCTGCACCCCGGCGCTGCGGGCGCGGCGGACGGCCTCGGCCACGCCACCCGCAACCAGGACGTGGTTGTCCTTGATCATCGCGGCGTCCCACAGCCCCATTCGGTGGTTCTGCGCCCCGCCCATCCGGGTCGCGTACTTTTCGAGGTGGCGCAGGCCTGGAATGGTCTTGCGCGTGTCGAGCAGCGTCGCCTTGCCTTGCATCGCATCGACATAGGTGCGGGTCATGGTCGCAATGCCGGACAGGTGCTGGACTGTATTCAGGGCGGACCGTTCCGCCGTCAGCATCGCGCGGGCATTGCCGGACAGGCGCATCAGCTCCGGGCGGGCCGGAACCTGCGCGCCTTCCGCGACCAGGCTGGCCACGTCCATCGCGGGATCGAGCGCTCGGAAAAAGGCTGCGGCAATCGGCAGGCCAGCGACCGTGATCGCGTCGCGGGTATCCATCACCCCGGTGAAGCGGGCTTCGGCCGGGATGACGCTTTCGCTGGTTACGTCATGCCCTCCGCCGGGCAGGCCCATGCCAAGGTCTTCGTCGAGCGTGGCGCGGATAAATTGGTCAAGGTCGAAGCCGGAAAGGGTGAATGCGCTCATGATTTCCTCGTCATCCCGGTCAAGCCCGGGGCCGTCAATGGACGAAGCGCGCCACCACGTCGCGATAGCTGCGCGAAACCTTCACGTCCGCCCCGCTTTCCAGGACCAGGAAGCATTCGCCATTGGTGTGCGGCTTGACCTGGCGGACCTGGTTGAGGTTGACGATCCAGCTGCGGTGGACGCGTTGGAACACGCGCGGGTCGAGCCGGCGTTCCAGGTCCTTCATCGTCTCGCGCAGGATCAGGCTGTTGTCGGCGGTGTAGATGCACATGTAGTCGCCCGCTGCCTCGATCCGCTCAATCGAATCGACATCGACGCGGAAGATCTGACC
>CAZNBX010000005.1:0-26851 GCA_964571305.1 uncultured Novosphingobium sp. | reverse complement strand
TATCCAGCGCCGTCATGCTGAGCCTGTTTCTGTAGAGTGCCCAGGCCGATGCCGCATCATTGGAAGTGACGATACATGGCATCAACTCGTCGAAAGGAGTGATCCGCCTTGCGCTCTGTCCCCCGCAGGCTGGATTTCCCGATTGCAAGGACAAGGCAATTCGGACTGCGTCCCTGCCAATCGAGAATGGCCAGGCGCGGGCAGTCCTGACCGGTCTGGGCAAAGGGGTCTACGCGGTTTCCGTCTTTCATGACGCGAACATCAACGGAAGGCTCGATACTTTTGTCGGAATTCCGAAGGAGGGATACGGCTTTTCCCGCAACCCCCCTTTCCGGCCCAGGGCGCCGAAATGGAGCGAGGCTGAAATCGAGGTGGTTGGCGAAGCCAAGGCGACCATCCGAATGCGGTACATCCTGTAAAAGCAGGAATTGGCATCTGGAAGGTACAAAAACCTACCTCGCTGCTTACAGCCAGTTTGGCAGCAATGTTCTTTCGATTTTTGCCCGGAATCAAGAAAAGGGTGGTGTCACCATTCCATGGGATGGTGGTGAGTTGAATTGAACCAAGGGCAGAAAACAATGAGAGCACTGTCGATTGCGCGGTCGTTGATGACCGCCGCTGTACTGGGCCTCTCTGGAGTGCCCGCTGCTGCCGAACCTGAGCGCAACTCCGCAGTGCAGGTCCAGTTCGGCATAACAGGCCAGGTCCCGGTCTTGTGCCGCGTTTCGCTTGATGCGACGTTCGTTCCGTCGGCCGCCGGACGGGTTTCGCTGGGTACGATGAAAGAGTTCTGCAACAGCCCCACCGGCTACCGTGTAGTCATGGAATATCCGGAACTTGGAAGTCCCGCAGCGCTCTTTGTCGATGGCCGGGCGATTCCGTTGGGTTCGGGAGGGTTTGCGGTTGTCTCGCAATCGCCGGTAGCGTCCATGGCACAGCACCATGTCGAACTGGAACTGGCGAATGGCAGTCAGATCGGACAAATCGCGTTTCGAATTGAGCCGCGCTGAGTCAAAAACTGTCGATAATTGAATAGGATAGTGCCCCCGGGGGCGTAATTCATCTCTATTACCCGGCACTCATTTGCGCGTAAAAAGTGCCTATCAATATTTCCGGTGCCCGGCTAATAGTTATCGCTCATCAGTAGGTATGAGCTAATCTTTGGCTGTTCGCGTTTTGTATTTCGGGGTGGCCTGAGAATGATGCGAGTAGCGAGAAGAGCGCTTGTCGAACTATGCCCGAACTTAATGCACAAGTAGTTCGCACTTATCAGCGCCGACAACATCTCGCATTTCCGGGCGACGAGGTAAATCAAGTCTTCCTGGTCGAATCCGGCTGGCTGGCACGCTATACCCGGCTTCCTTCCGGCGAGCGGCAGATCACAGGTATCTATTTGCCCGGGGATTTCTGCGAGCCGCAGTGGATCATTGATCCGGTCCCGGCGGAGTGGGTGGTGGCCCTTTCACCCGTACAAGTCAGGGCGATCCCGCTGGATCAGGTTTCCGTGAACGGTGCCACCGATCCGGCGTTGTCCCGCCGCATTCTGGCGGATTTGATCAAACTGGTGGGCAGGCAGTCTTCGCTTGTGGCCTCAGTGGGCCGCAAATCGGGCCTGGAGCGGCTTAGTTCCGTTGTAATCGAACTTTATGACAGGCTCATTCTGGCTGGAATGCCGGCCGGATCAATCACAATGCCGTTAATCCAGGGGGATTTGGCCGACATTGTCGGCATCACACCAATCCATGTAAACCGCATTCTCAAGGAGCTTCGAGCCCATGGCGTGCTTGAAGTCACCCGTGGTGCGGTGTCTGTACTTAATCCAGAACTGCTAAGGTTCGTCGCGGACAATGGCCATTTCGGAGCGGTGCGGAACCGACAGCCTAAACTTTAAGTGCCAAAAAGCACTAACAAACATCAGTTTTGCTTCTGGACTTTGTCGGCTCCCAAGAATCGACGGGGCCTCATGCAGACCCGGCAATTCCCATTCTGGGATTCATTTTGGGCTCCTGAATGCCAGAATCCCTCTCAATTTGACGAGAGTCGCGCGATTTTATGAAATCGATTGCATAAGCAAAAATTCGAAGTATCGGAATATCCTAGGTTTTCTTCAACTGGCACGTGTCTTGCCAGTCTTGCTGCATTCACAAGGAGGAAATGCAGTGAAAAATGTTGCTCAAAGTCGCCTGTCCCTGATTGCCGCAGCGGTTGCTGCATCTGCCGCTCTGGTCGCTGCGCCGGCGGCAAGTGCCCAAGCGGGTGCCAGCCAGTTTCGCATCGGCATGGAAGGATATGTCCCGGTGATCTGCCGTGTGTCCGTGGACGCTGAGCAGGTTACGGGTTCGGGAACGACTTCGCTCGGCGAACTCAAGGAATTCTGCAACAATGCCCACGGCTATAAGGTGGTTGCCGATTATTCGCCGGTCCTGACTGGTGCGAGCTTGGTGGTCGACGGTGTCGAAATCCCGCTGAATGGCAGTGGTTCGGTTATTGTTTCGCAATCCTCGACGGCTGCGATGGCTAACCGCAAGGTTGAGCTCAAGCTGGCCGGTGCAGCACAGCCAGGCAGCCTGACGTTCCGTATCCAGCCGCTGTGATGGCTGTTCTGTGTTCCCTCTCCCTGCGGTTTTTGACCCGCACGGAGAGGGCAACGCACCCATAGTCAGAAATAGGCACGCGGATCGACAGGACGCCCGCCCTCCCGGATTTCGTAATGAAGGTGCGGGCCAGTGGACCTTCCGGTTGAGCCAACCTGACCAATGACCTGCCCCGCATTTACCGGATCGCCTGAACCTACCGAGACACCTGAAAGATGACCAAACAGGGTTCTGGTTCCGGATCCGTGTTCAATGACCACGCTTAGGCCATAGCCGCCATCCCACCCCGAGAAGACCACAACTCCCGAAGCCGTGGCATTTACGGGAGTGCCGACGGGAGCGGGAAAGTCCACTCCGCAATGGAATTTTGCGCCACCGCCCAGTGGATGCCAGCGCATGCCAAAACCGCTGGATACGAACATCGCGCGCAGCGGAAGTCCTATTGGCCTGGCGCCGGGTAAACCGGAATTCCGCGCATTTGGATTGAAGCTTCGGGCGAGCCTGACCGGGCCGGGCCGAAGCGGCGTTCCCATAATGTCGAGACTTCGCCCGAAAATGATGACGGGGCGGGCCGGTTCGGCCGAGGAAACTTTTTGGACTTCGGCGCTGAGCAGGCTGGGCGTCCCGACGCTCAGCAATGCCAGCAAGGAAAAGGCAAGTAACTGCTTCATCGCAGCAAGCTGGTTATCGCCAGGATCGATCCTGCGGCGATTGCCACCCCGAATGGGACCTTGCCGACGTCCTGATCTTCCGGATCCGATGGGCGATCCAGGCGTGAATGAACAAGCCAGACCAGAGTGACCAGGAATCCCGCGAGCGCCACCCAACCAAGGAGTTGCAGGGCTTCGACCAAGGGAAACCATGCGGCGACGGCTGCATAGTACTTGGCGTCGCCGCTTCCGATCAGGCTGGTTGCGAAGACAATGAAGCCGATCCCGAGCGCAATCAGCATGTGCAGCAAGTTGCTGAACATCTGGTCGAAACCGAGTGCGGTGAGGCTGGTGACTATACCCCCCAGCGCAACAATGCCGGTCACGACATTCGGCAGTCGGCGGTAAACCATGTCCGACCACGACATGAATGCGCCGCTCGCACTAAGGCAGCCCAGCGCGAGGAGATGATAGCTCATTGCTGCGGGGAACCAGCGGCGGGCCTTGGGCCTGCGATTACCGCAACCTGATCTGCCAAACTGAAGATGATAACCTGGCGAGTCATGGTCCGTGACTGGTCGGTCTTGTTCGCGATTATCACTTCCCCCGAACCACCAGTTCGATTGTTTGCAGCCACGACGGGCAGCCTGGCGGGCGCGCAAGCGATGGTTTTTGTACCTCTCGGCGGAACTGCACAACTGGCGTGAGGGCCGATCGAGGGCAGCGTTTCCAAGGTGAACTGGCGATTGCTCTCGCGATATAGCCTGCTGCCGCCGGCTGACTGGCCAGGCAGTTTGGCGAACGGTGCAGCCTTGACTGACGCGGGGCGAATTGCGGCAAGGGTGAACCCGTTCGAGCGGGTTAGAACGGCCAAGTTCCTTGTATAGTCGCTGTTGCGAGCATCGGCACTTACCGCTTGGGTAAAGAAGCGGTAGGCAAGATCGGCCCGCCCCAGCTTGGCATAGGCAACGCCAAGGCCGTTCAGAGCCGGAGCGGCGGCCTCGCCAAAGACAAGAGCGCGATTGAATGCCTCGATCGCAAGACCATTGCGCTGCGCGGCAAGATGCTGACGCCCCTGTTCCGTCTCGGACGGTCCTTGAGCGGCCGCGAGGCGTTTGTTGTTGGCATTGTTGGCGCGGCCAGTGCCCGGCGTTCCGATGATCTGACAGCCCGCCAAGGCGGTCGCAAAGCCCAGCAACAGGACCCTGCCAAACAGCTTTCTCTGCATGCTAACCTCCTGTCATTACCGGGAAGAGATTTCGGATCACGCGGACAATCGCGGGCAACATCAGCACTCCAATCATGGTCGGGAGCATGCACACGACGAGCGGCACAGACAGCAGCACAGGTAATCGGTGAGCCTTTTCCTCGGCGCGCATACGGCGCCGTTCGCGCATTTCACCGGCGTAAACGCGCAGCGTGGCGCCGATGCTGGTGCCCAGCTTGTCTGATTGGATGAGCAAAGTGGAGAAGGATCGTATTTCGTCAATCCCGGCCTCATTTGCCATTTGCCGCAAGGCTTCTTCGCGGGTCGCACCGGCGCGAAGGCGCAAGGTGGCTGTGGCAAGCATCTGTGCGACCAGCGGATGGGACACGGCCATTTCACGGGCGACACGGTCGAGGGCTGCTTCAAGCCCGAGCCCGGCTTCCACCGCAATAAGGATCAGGTCGAGCGCGTCGGGAAAACCATTGGTCATCGCCTCGCGCCGGCGGTCAGCCCGAATCCGGATGATCAGGGACGGTACGAGCAGGCCGAATGCTCCGCAAATCGAACCGACCAGATATAGCCTTAGGAAAGTCATTTCCTGTCCCAGCGCGAGGCTTCCGAAAACGAAAGCCGTGGGCAGTACGACGACCAGACCGAGCCGCAGCAGCGTGTAGATCCGGGGTGCAAGGGAAGAGGTAAACCCGGCCGCCCGAAGCTTTTCACGGAGGATATCGCTTTTGGTATCGTCAAGGTTCAGGCCCGCCTGTTCGATCCGTGTTACCAGTCTGTTCCAAACGTTTTCGTTATGGCTGCGCAGAGAGGTGCCCGGTTCGGACTTGTGGGCGCTTCTGGCAATGGCGCGCAGCTCGCCGCGCACCGCGACGCGCCGTTCAAGCAAGTTCATCGCTACCAGCGTGATCAGGACAACCAGGCCGAATATGCCAAATAACACTGTGTACCGGATGACGGGGTTGGTTGCGATTAGCTCCAGCATGGTCAAACCTTCAGGTCGATCAGGCGGCGGATCGTGTAGACGCCAATGACGTAGAGGATCGCGAGGCCGCTGAACCCGTAAATGAAGATCGGATCGCTTGCGACGTCGAAGAAGAACCTGCGGTTCAGTGCGAACAGCATGAGAAAAGTGAGAACCGGCAGCCCGGACAGAATCCAGCCGCTCATCCGTCCTTCGGAACTGAGTGCGCGCACTTTCATGAACATCGAATGGCGGTCGCGGATCACGCCGGACAGGTTTCCCAGGATTTCCGCCAGGTTGCCGCCCGTCTCGCTTTGTAACGATATCGAAACCGCGAACATCCGGATGTCCGGCAAATCCCAGCGATCGGCCATGTCCATCAGCGAAGCATTGAGTTCCGCCCCATAGGCGACTTCGTCGGCGATCAGTCCGAACTCGCTGCCGAGCGGGTCTTCCATTTCCTTGGTCAGCAGGTCCATTGCGGCAGCAATAGGATGCCCCGCCTTCAGCGCGCGGGTGAAGACATCGAGCGCAATCGGGAACTGTTGCTCCATCTTGCGCCTGCGTTTGTCTCGACGACGGCCAATGATCATGAGCGGCAGCGCGATGGTCAGGCAGGCGCTGAAGGCGAGGACCAGTTCGAAGGTCCCGATCGTGACAATGAACCCTGAACTCGCCGCGAACAGCAGCAGGAGCGCTGCGATGACAACGAAACCGGCCAGACTGGCAATGATGATCGTGCGTGGTGCGATGCGGATATCCGCAATCTGCACCGACTGCTGAAAACGATGGTAGGCGCGCTCCGCCCATCCGGCGTCAGGCGAAAGCCGACTTGCGACGTGGTGGCGCAGGATTGCATCGATCTCGCTGGTCGTTGCGCCGCTCTTCAAAAGTTCGATGCGGCGGTTGACTGCCTTCCTGGCGGCGCGGCGGTTAAGGTACCCGCTCAGCGCCCATTGCGAGAGCAAAAAGATCCCGGCGAAGACCGCGACCAGGACCAGCAGGCGGAGGAGCAGCGCACTCACGGTGTGGTCAAGTCCGTCTGGGGGTTGAATACGGCAGGATCGAGCTCGATGCCCCGATCGCGCAGAAGGGTCGCAAACTTCGGCCTTATGCCGGCCGCCTCGAACTGGCCAAGAACCTCGCCGCTCTCGCCGCGCCCCGTCATCCGGAAGCGGAAAACTTCCTGCATGGTCAGGGTTTCGCCTTCCATGCCGGTCAGCTCGGTCAGGCTCATCATGCGGCGGCGACCGTCCGGCAGGCGAGCGATCTGGATCACGATCTGGATTGCGGATGCAATTTGCGCCCGGGCCGAACGCGGGGTGATGTCGATCTCGCTCATCCCGATCATCTGCTCAATGCGCGACAGGGCGTCGCGCGGGGTATTGGCATGGATCGTGGTCATGGACCCGTCGTGGCCGGTGTTCATGGCCTGGAGCATGTCGAATGCCTCTCCGGATCGGCATTCCCCCAGAATGATCCGGTCGGGGCGCATGCGCAGCGCGTTCTTGACCAGATCGCGCTGGGTTACTTCCCCCTTGCCCTCGATATTGGGTGGCCGGGTTTCCAGCCGGGCGACGTGTTCCTGCTGCAACTGCAGTTCAGCCGAATCCTCGATAGTGACGATGCGCTCGCGGGGGTTGATGAACGACGACAGGGCATTGAGCAGCGTGGTCTTGCCGGATCCCGTGCCGCCGGAAATGATGATGTTCAGGCGCGCTTCGACGATTGCCTGCAAGACCGGTTTGATGCGGGTCGGAATCGATCCGAGTTCGATCATCCGGTCGAGGCTGATCGGTGACTTGGAAATTTGCGGATCGAGAGCAGCGAGCCGTCAATGGCCAGCGGTGCAACGATGGCGTTGACGCGTGAGCCGTCGGCATGACGGGCGTCGACGAAGGGGGAGGATTCGTCGACGCGCCGTCCGACTGCGGATACGATCTTCTGGATTATCCGCAGCAAATGGCGCTCGTCCTGGAAACGGGTTGGAACCCGTTCAAGCAATCCCCGCCGTTCCACGAAAACCGTCTTGTGTCCGTTGACCAGGATGTCGGTGATCGTTTCGTCCTTCAGCAATGGCTCCAGCGGGCCAAGGCCCAGCAATTCGTCCAGCACGTCCTCGTTAAGCTGGGCCCGCTCGGCGCGGTTAAGCGCCACGCCATCGGATTCGAGCAGTTCGTTGACGACCTGGGCCGCCTCGCTCGCGACTTGCGCGCGCGGCAGTTTTTCCAGGGCGGAGAGGTTGAGCCGGTCGATCAACTGCTGGTGAATGCGAACCTTCAGGTCGATCAGTTGTTCGGCATGCGCCTGCGCCTTTGGGACCGGCAGGCCACTCTCGGTTCCCTTTGCAACCGCTGGCGCGGGAGCCTTTGGGGCAGCGGGGGAGTTGAGTTGCCACATGCTCACTGTGCGTCCAGCCCGAGGCGCGTGGCGATCACCCCTGCAAGCGCGGCGGCGTCAGCCGAGAACCTGTTTTTCCGGCTGATCTGGTGCGCCAATATGCCTTGGGCCTGGGCAGCGGCGAGGTCCTGCGGATCCAGCGAAACGGTGCCGATCACTTCCCGGTGCAGCGTGTCGGCCACGTCGGACGTGTCGATGGTCTTGAACATGCGGCGCTCGGCCCGGTTGACGGCCAGCACCACCTGCTTGCGATCCACGTCGATCTGGGTGAGCAGGTCGAGCCGCCGTTTCGCCTGTCGCAGGCTTTTGACGTTGAGTTCCACCACCATCAGGATCAGGTCCGCAGTGGACAGCACCGATACTGCCCAGTTGGTCCAGTCGGTCGGAAAGTCGACCACCACCGCGCCATAGTTCTGCCGGATCAGGCTCAACACTTGGAGCATCCGTTCGGCATCGACCGCTTCGAGCGGCTGGATCTCGTCCGGCGAGGCGAAAACGGCGAGGTTGTCATCGGCCCTGCGCGCGACTGCGCGCAGCAGTTCCTCGTCGAGGCGGCTTCCGGCGGCAAGCAGGTCGCCAACCGTGCCAGTGCCTTCGACGCCAAGCAGCTCGGCGATGGTGCCAGCCTGGAGGTCCAAGTCGACTAGCGCCACAGGGGAGTGATTGCGGTGCCGCTGTGCAAGGTGGGCAGCGATATGGGTTGCAATCGATGTCGCGCCGCAGCCACCAACCGAGCGCACCACGGCAATCTGGGGCGCGAGGCGCTGGGCCAGGTCCCTGCGGCTTTGCGATTGGTCCAGCGCGCGCAGGGCGACATCGAGCAATTCCGTGGCTTCGACCGGCAGTACCAGGACGTCGCTCACCCCTTCGCGGACCAGCGTCCGGACCAAGCTGACTGTCGCCTCACTGATCGCGGCGACCCGGGGCAATTCGGGAAAGTCACGACCGATCGTGCGAAGGCGTTCGAGCGAACCGGGATTGCCGGGGGCGACTTCCACCACAATGACACGCGCCCTTCCGAGCAGGTCGGCAGGAACCGGCTGGTCCGGAGCGCTGGGGAAAGTGACCAGGCCGGGAAAAGCATCGAGACTGTCGTTGTCGCGGAAATGCGCGAGTTGTTCCGGCGAAGCGGCGAGCAACAGGTCTGCGCAAGCGCGCAGCGCACTTTCGCCTTTGGAAAAACTCGTGGGGTTCATTTCGGTCATCTTTGTTTTTCTCAGTTCGAGTTTGCCCCGCTGCCATCCTCCATGGGCAACGAGTAGGAGAAGGAGGGGAGTTCCAGATTTGCGCCCGTAAAGATGGTCGCGAAGGCCGCAAACTGCATGTTTTGCAGGCCCACGGTAGTTAGTGGTGCGACGTCCGGACCGTTAGGGTCGCCCGCAAATCCTAAACCAGACCAGGCGTAGGATACGACGACGTTTTCAGGCTGAATCTCGGGATAGACCTGCCTCATTCGGCCGACGAGCCGGTCAAAGGCTGCCTGGTTTGGAGTGAGGTCAAATGCGCAGGTTCCTCCAGATGAACAATTGCAGCGGAGGCTCGAGCCATCCTTTTGACAGGTCACCCCCGGAAACTGGCTTTGCGGCACTGGATTCCCCTGCGGCACTCCGCCTGTTGTCGCGAAACTGTAGTCATGGAGCCCGCCTGGGATCATGTCGGTTGCGACGGCCCAGCGCGCGCCGATCTGCGTGGCCTTTTCCGCCTGATTTAACTGCCAGGCATAGCGTCCCAGGTCGATCGACCCGAACAGAAGCAAGAGGAACAGTGGCAGGACCAGGGCGAACTCAGCCGCTGACGCGCCGCTGCTCGACCACAGGAAGGTGCGAAAACGGGTCATAGGCCGACCACCGGACTTTCGGCGGCCGCCGCAATGAAAACCGGCTGGTCGGTGAAGCCCATGGACCCCATCAATGAGGGAAAGGCAACCTGGGTGCTGACGCGCACGACCGGAGCATTGCCGCCGCTTGCTTCGTATATTCCGCCGTGTCCGCTGCTGCACGTCACGCTGACCCTGACAGCGGTGTTCTGCCAACCGTTTACGGTCGCGCTGCCGCCGGTTAGTCTGCCGGTTGTGGCCAGATTTTGTATGGACGTGGCATTACCGCTGAAGGTGCCGCCTGGGCACGCATAGTTGCTGAGGTCGAGGCGAGCCGCATAGCGCGCCGCATTGCGCACGCCCTTGATGACGCGCTGTTCGCACAGCATATAGTAGGCACCGTCGAAAGTGACGAACAACAGGGCGAGCGCGACCGGCAGGATCAGCGCCATCTCCGCGGCGGCGGTTCCGTTCTGGGCGTGCAGGAAGGTTCGGACCCGGGCCATATCATCGCACCAGGTAGGGAACATCGCGCCGGATCTGCTGCGCCGCCGCGACACCACCACCCGCCAGCCGCGAGGGGCCGATGATTTCCATGTAGACCGAGTCAGCGACGTTGCCGTTGCCACGCGCGTCCACGACCGGCTCGACCAGGAACACGTCGACCCATTCATCCACCTCGACCTTGGTCGAGCCCCCGTTAAGGTTGCCGCAGTTCTTGACAACGGCGACGGTCAGGACCCGGCGATCGATCCCGTCCGCTGTGCCGGTCGAGCAAACCGGGCGACCGTACTGCTTGTTCCCGCTTCCGGCATTAAGCCCATGGGGCATGTTGTTTTGCGCCAGTTCCCATTTGTAGGTCTGATAGCGCGTGATTGAGTTGGCGTTGCCAGGCCGCTCGCCGCCGGGATGGTTGGTCTTGAAATAGTCGACCCTTGCCCAGTTGCCATTGCCGAACCTCCCCCCCGCGCCGCCGGTGCAGGCAGAACCGAAGGAGGCATAGTGGCATAGGTCACGCGGCAACCCCATGGCGTCAATGCTCGGCGAGTGGGTGGTGTCGTTAAACGATCCATCGACATTCGCAGTTGGCTTCGGCCAGAATTGGCGGTTATCGGGAGGCAATTGCCAGCCGCTGTTATGGATGCGGCACGCGTTGCCGTTGGTCGCTGTGTTCTGCTTGACCAGGTCTTTCACGACATTGCTGGCAGCCGGGCAATTACCGCTGAAACACGATCCCAGCGTCGTACCGTTGCCCGAGCTGAAATCGTAAATGTCGAAGCGGGTATTGATTGCATCGTAGAGCGCTTGGGGATTGCCCGTTTCCGGATAGGTGCCGTCGATCGGAGCACAATCGAGCGGAACCTGCTTGAAAGCCAGGGACTGGACCAGTTGCGAGTTCTGGCCAGCGCCAACTTCCAGGAAACCAAAGTCGCCCGGGCCCCACGCTGACACCGTCCCGCCCGACCCGGTCCGGCCGTTGCCGTGTCCGGTGGCCTGCAGGCCCCAGCCGACTTTCCCGGCGGCATTGAAGGGGCTGCCGGGGTCGGGACTGCAGATCATCATTGGCGGCACCTTGCAGATCGACGATCCCAGGCCCGCCATGGCGGTGGCCGTCGCCGTTCCGTAAAGCACCCCTGCAATGGCCGTGAACGCGTAATCCGCCGAACGGGAATCCACGGTCACCTCAATAAAGCGAGCATTGCTGTCACTCGTTGCTGGCGTGCTCTTGTCGCTCTGGAAAAAGCGGATACTTCCCGATGCATCGCAGGCGGGTTCCGAAGCAACGGAAACCATCTGGTTTTCGCTGGCGGTCAAGGCCGGGTTGGAGACAAGGCTTACCGCGGCTGCCGCAGCCCGGGCACAGGCGCCGGTACGGCCATCCAGTTGGGTCGCTCCCGCCAGTGCCGCCTGATCCGCGCCGTTCTGCAATTCGCTATCCATCGCGGCGAGACGACCGAAATCGAAGCCGACCCCGGCGATCATGATCAGCCCAGTCAGCGCAAGCGCGTAGGTAACGGCAATCGCGCCGCTATCATCCCGTAAAAAGCCATGACCACAAAGACGGGACATGGTTTCGCGCCATCCTTTCTCAGTTGCCGTTGCCGCCGTTGCTTGGCCCGCCGGAGCCAGACTTGCCGAGCTGCGACAGACCTTGGCCCTCGGGTTTTTTGACCTTGTCGGTGCGGTATCGTTCGATCGCCTGTGCCGCCTTGTCGCCGCTCTCGCCGAGGTAGACCTCGTCATAGACCGGAGCCGGGTCGATCACTTGGGCTGCAAAGGTCTGGCGATTGGCTTCTCCGAAATTATCCGGCCGATTTACCCCCAGCGTCGCGCCATCGGGGCCGACACAGGCAGCAAGGCCAAGCATGGCGAGCGGGCAAAGGCGACGGGCAAGATCAGAAACCATATTCGTCGTCCTTTTTTGCTGCGGCCTTTGGAGCCATCGACCCACCCTTCGCTGTCGCCGCGGGGTCGCCACCATCCGGAACAGGCGGCAATTCTCGTGGCTGGTAGGGTTGGCCGAGCAGGAAGGTTTCACCATCGGTTGGTTCGCGCACGCGGTCGGTCGGCAGGCGCACCTGCTCCGGCCGTATCGGCGCCACCAGCCGCGGTGTGACCACGATCAGCAGTTCCGTCTCGCCTTTCTGGTAGCGCGTTGACCGAAACAGTGTGCCGAGGATCGGGATCGAACCGAGGATCGGCAGCTGCGAGATGTTCGCCTTGCTATCCTGCTGCAGCAGCCCGGCAATGGCGAAGCTCTCGCCGTCGCGCAGTTCCAGCGTCGTATTGACGCGGCGGGTGCGCAGTCCAGGCACGGTAATCCCGTTGACCGTAAGCGATGCGTTAGCGTCGATCTCGCTCACTTCGGGTTCGACGATCATGTGGATCGTCTTGTCGCTGAGGACGGTAGGTGTGAAGGCCAGGCTAACCCCGAAGGTCTTGAATTCGACGGTGATGGCAGCGCCGCCGCCGTTCGAACCGGCCGAGCTGGACTGGGCAACCGGAATCGGGAATTCACCACCGGCCAGGAATGAAGCCTTCTCGCCGGAAATGGCGACCAGCGTCGGCTTGGCGAGGGTGCGGGCAAGCCCCTTTGTCTCAAGCGCATTGAGGATGCCCTCGATGTTCAGGCTACCGATGCTGAACGCATTGCGGAGAATTCCGGCTTGCCCGGTTATCGACTCTAACTTCAGAACGCCCAAGCCAGTGTCCGGGTCGGGGACCAGTTGCGAATTGCGGCCCAGGACCATGCCGAATGTTCCGCCGTTGGATACGGCGGAACCGCTCACCCCGATCTCGCGTCCGGTGGCGCGGTCGACTTCCGCGAACTGGACTTCCAGCATGACCTGTTGCCCCGAGCCAAGCGAGATCAGGTTGACCACCTTGTCTCCGGCGTAGGTCCGGGCGAGACGCTCGGCCGTATGAGCGGCCGCCGGACTGGAAACCGTCCCGGTCAGGACAACGGAATCGTTGGAGATGCGGGCCTGGACCACTTCGCCGGGGACCAGGGAATTGATCTGGCTCTGCAGGGTTTCAACGTCTGGTCCGACCGCAACGTCCATCACCGCGATGACCCGGCCGCCCGCGTCGTACAGGGTCAGGCTGGTCGTCCCCATCTTCTTGCCCAGGACATAGAGCGAGCGGCTGGACAGTGGCAGGACGTCCGCCACCTCGTCGTTCCCGATCATGGCCTTGGCAATGGTCCGGTCGGCGTTGACGATCTGGCTCTTGTTCATCGGCACTTCCAGCGTGCCGGCGTGAAGGTCGCGTCCGTCACCGGGAAGCTGGGCCGGGCCCTGCGCACCGAGCGGTGCAGTGCAGAGCAGCAGGCCAAGTGCGATAGCGAGGGCAGGGTGCTGCCTGGCGGTCTTAATAGCCATTGAACACACTCACTTCGCTGGTCTTCGTCCCGCGCACCACTGTTACGGTCGGACCTGAAAAGGCGCGGACCACGGGTTTGGAGGCGACTTGAATCGAGCCGCCAGCGCTGGCCATGATCGGCACCGGGCGGGCAGTGCCGGGTTGGCGGCGCTCGCCGATGTAAATCCGGCTCGCGGTTATATCGCGTCCCGTAACAGTCTTGCGCGCACCCGTGTTGGCATCGCCGACCTTGCGCAAGGCGAGCGAGATCACCCCCAATTGCTGCGCCAGGGCCAGCTTTTGCGCGCCAAAGCTGTCGACCTGCAGGGTTGCGGTCTTGCCTAAGGCGGGATCGGTGCTGTTCGGGTCGGAAACCTGGTCGACCGCGAGGACCGGGATCGATTCCAGGATGACGTCAGTCATCTTGTCCGACTGGGTCGAGCCGTCGCCTGGGATCTGGCGGGTCACCAGCACGTCGACCATGTCACCGGGGCGAACGAATCCGCCGGCTCCGGCAACTGCGTCGATCGGCACGGCAAAGGCGAGCTGGCCGGCAGGAAGGTTTGCCGACAAGGTGGCGCGGCCATTTTCGCCCGATACTTTCGAAGCCAGTACAGGCTCGCCAGTGACCAGCGGTCGCAGCGCGACGCGGGCGCGGGTGGCGTCTTCCAGCGTGGTAAAGGCGCCAGCCGGAACCGAGCTGGCCGGCCATTGCGCCAGGCGCACGTTCTGGGCGGAAAGCGGTGTGCCGAAAGCTACGTCCTGCGCGGCGACGACGATGCGCACCTGGCGACTTTGCTCGGCGACTTTTGCCTGTTGCTGCTCGACACCGGTGAAAACGCCATTGGCGATAAGCACCGCGATCAGGCCGATGAACAAGGCGGCTGCCAAAACGATCAGGCTGCGTGAACGCATTTTGCCCCCGGGCTGCGTGGATGATTGATCATTCGGCGGTGCGACCGCGCCGGTGCAGGCGCGGCCGCACTTCCGCGTCAGGCCGGAACTGTGATCAGAGCCGTAACGGCTTTGATGACGTCGCCAATTTTCACGCCAAGCGCGAGCGCGGCAGCGGCGATGCCGCCGCCGATCACGGCGAGAATAAGTGCGTATTCAGCAGCAGCAGCGCCGCGTTCGTCATGCAGGAATTGCTTGATCAACTTTGTCATCGAACTCACCCCATTTTGAACCCGTTTCGGGTCATTTCCAGATCGAGTGCCGCGGCCATGAAGGCAGCGACACCGCGTTTCCGTGGGGCGATTGGAACCTGCGCAACCCTGTTTTCCTTTTTGAAGCCAGCTATTTGCGCTGGCTCCAAAGCGCGCGTGATCCACGGGACTTCCCTAAAGTCTCATATTGACAGTTGTCGTCAACGAGAATCCAAAATGGATTTATTAGGCGGTAAAAAAGTTTTGTAATTCATTTATTTAAATTCCCGCCATCAATAACGAGATTGGTTAAAGAGTGCCGCATTGCGGGGGAAAATTGCGGATATTGCACCCAATTTGGCGCGAATCACTGCTCCGCTGGAACCTGCGAAGCATTTCAGAAGGACCCACGGTTTCGGGTGGGGTGCCATTCGCATCGTCTGCGGCAATTTGGCCGGGATTTGCTAATACAGGGGGCGAAGGCTATAAACCTTGTGAAAACAAATTGTCGTTCGTGAAGTTGAGGCATTTCTATGGCAAACATGGCCTCTACAGCACCCAAACCGATTTCAGAAGAAGGGAAGAATCATCCTACTTTTGATCGTTTGGTGCTCTCCACGATCGAACTGATGAAGGATTTCCTTGTCGAAGAGATTTCGACCGACATGGTCCTGCAACATTCAGGGGTGTCGCGCGGATCCTTGTACCATCATTTCGAAGATCTGAGCGATCTTCTGGAAACTGCGATGGTCAGTGTTTTTGCCGAAACGGTCGATCACAACATCGCCTTGATCAGGGGATTGATTGATCAGGCGGTCGATGCGGCGGATTTCTATCGTGCCACCCAGCAGTTCAATGAAGTCGCTCAGGATCCGCTGCGGCGGGAAAGTCGTTTTGAGCGTTTCCGCCTGATTGGTTTTGCGTTGAAGAACCCACGGATGTCTGAAAAGCTGGCAGTTGAACAGGCACGTCTGACTGAAAGCTATTCGGACCTTTTCCGTATGGCTCAGGCGAAGGGCTGGATGCATGACGACTTTGATCCCCGTGCTGCGGCCGTCCTGATTCAGGCCTATACCTTGGGGCGCTCGGTTGATGACCTTGTGTCCGAACCGGTCGATCCGGCTGCGTGGAACAGCCTGATCATGAAGATTGTGACCCACGTCTTCGGCGCCTCGTCGAACTGATTTCCAGGTAAGGATCATTTGCGTTTCCCGGCGCTCTTGGTGCCGACCACGCAGACTTGCGCCAAACCCGGGCACGGGCCTTGGACCTGATCTGTCCCGATAAGCAGAACGCCCCCCGTCCGTTAGGACGGGGGGGCGTTCTTTTTGCCTGGTTGGCTGATTAGAAGCGGATCGAAACCGACGCCTTGCCGCCGTAACGCGAGGCGTTGCCGACATTGCCTTCAACCGTGAAGCGGATGGCATCCGTCAGGTCGAAACGGCCGCCAATGCTGGCGTCCACGCGCGTTGGGGTATAGCCCGGGTTCATCACAGTCATGTCGACCGCTTCGACCGAGACATTGGCCGAAACAGCGTGCAGGCGATCTTCAAGGTCCTGATCCAGCGAGACGGCCATGAAGCCCTGAATGCCAGGCTGGAATTCATAACCAAGCTTCAGGTCCGCGCCCAGCACTTCGAAGCTGTCGCGCTGTGCGTGGATCGACAGGCTTTCCAGTGCGCCAACGCCGGTTTCGGTGAAGGTCTTGACCTTGTTCAGAACGCTGAGCAGTTCGGCCGAGAAGTCGACCGAAAGACGGTTCGACGTGTGCAGGTATTCGAACCCGCCACCGTAAACGGTCGAGTTGCCTTCGACATTGGCGAAGGAAGCCTTGCCGTCGTTGGTGATGCGGTTCCCCTTGAACGCATAGTCGCCATAAGCGAAGCGGCCAGTCAGGCGCAGTGCCCCATCGAATGCGACGGGAACCGATGCACCGACGTTGTACTGGTCGCCATTGACGTCGCCGGTCATGTAGGCGCTTTCAACCGTACCTTCGGTGCGACCGTAGGATACCTGCACCTTACCGACCGGCAGCTGGGCTGCCGCACCGATATTGTAGCGGTGATCCTTCGATTCATAGCGCAGGTAACCAGCACGTTCGCGGCTCTTGGCCTGACCCAGGTTGACCGAACCGGTCATGTAGTAGGTCGGGCGATCGACATTCTCATAGCCACCGAGTTCAAGCCGGTTGTCCAGCATCGAAAGCTTCATGTGATCCAGGAGGCCGACGTAGGCTTCGGGCGAAGCCTTGTCGAATGCCGCTGCGACATTGTTCGCGTCGCCGGTCGCCAGTGCGCTCGAGACGAACTCGATCAGGCGGCCGCCGTAGTACTGGTTGACGCCGCCAGCGGTGCCAACGCGGACCTGGTTGACCAATGCCTGTTCGTTGGTCGTCTTCGCCACTGCGGTTTCGAAGCTGGCCGGAGTATACGAACCCAGGCCGACCACCGAACCGGTTGCCAGGTTGAAGGCAACGCTGCGCGAGAAGGCGTTGGTCACCGAACCGAACTGACCCGAGACCGCACCAGGCGCGAAGTTGAAGACCTTCACCTTCTGACCCAGGTTCAGCTCGAACGTGTTCGAATTGGCGATTTTCAAAACCGATCCGCCACGCAGCGACAGTGTGCCAGTCACGGTGATCTGGTCATAACCGCCCTGTGCTGCCGGCAGGCCCGCAGCCGTGTTGCCCTCGATTTCCATGACGCTGACGGAATTGTTGTCCAGCGTCAGGTTGGCGATGGTCATCACGCCCGGCGAGTTACCGGGGGCAAGGGTACCACCGGTGGCCCCGCCGACCACGACCTGGCCGGTGACGGAACCAACGCCCGAGAGCACGCCGCCACCATTGACGTTGGTGGTGGTGCTGATCAGGTTGCCGCCAGCAGTCCCGGTGCTGTTGCCAAGGTGCAGCACGCCGTTGACGTTGTTGGTCGTCGAGCGAACCGTACCAGCGACATCAAGGGTACCGGTAACGTCGACAACCGGTGCGTTGAGCGTGCCGGTCGATGCGACGTTCATGGTGCTGTTCGGCCGCACCTGGAAGTTGCCCGAGGTCGAGTTGATCGTGTTGGTAAGGTTGAACGTACCCGACGTGACCTGGACGTTACCCGAACCGGTGACGGTACCGGCAAAGTTTCCGCCTTCGGCAAGATACAGGTTGTTGCCATTCAGCGAGAGCGAGCCGCTACCCGACAGGTTGCGGATCGTCTGGTTGCCGGTGATCAGGGCCAGGCTGGCACCCGAAGATACGCTTACGCTCAAGGCATTGTCGAGGATGCCGGCGCCGTCTACGCCAACCGAACCCTGAAGGATGGTCAAGGCCGACGGACGGAAGCTGTCAGTACCGCCGCCCTTCAGCGTCAATGCGGCGCTGCCCGTCTTAACGACGCTGCCAGAGCCGGCAATGGTGCCGCCGAAGGTGCCGTTTGCCGTCTGGTTGATGGTGTAAACGGCATTGTTGTTCAGCGTGATGGTCCCGCCCGTACCAGAGAGGCTGCCCGTGCTGAGCGCTGCGCTGGTGGTGAGGGTTCCGGCATTCTGAACATAGGCACCGGTGACGGTGATGGCGGAGGCGGAATTGATCGTTCCGCTGTTGGTCAGGCTGCCAAAGGTATCCACCGAGTCAGCCGAGACGTTGATGGTTCCGCCAGCATTGTTGCTGAGGTTGCCAACGACCGTCAGGGCCGCACCAGAGTTGTTTACCGTACCGGTGTTGGTCAGGTTTCCGCCAACCCAGGTTGCGGTCTGAGCCGCCAGGTTGATGGTGCCGCCGGTATTCGCGACGTTACCAGCAACGTCGAGAGCCACGCCCGTCGCGTAGTTGACGTTGACCGTTCCGGTATTTGCCAGACCGCTCTTCAGAGCGATCGCCGCGTTGACATCAACCAGGCCAGCATTCGAGATGCTGCCGATCAGGTCATCGGAGCCGAGGATCAGGTGCGATCCGGCGTCGGCAACGGTGATGGCCAGGGTATCGGCCTGCGTGCCGCCACCCGTGGTGTTGATCGTCGAGCTTCCGTTGATCGTGAACCCGCCGGTGAAGTCGCTTGCGCCGGTCATGTTCATGGTGCCGCCGCCCTGGAATACCAGGGAGCCAGCGCCGGTGAACTTGCCGGAGTTGTTGCTGATGCCGGTCTGGTTCACTTCCAGAACGTTCTTCACGGTGCCGTTGAGGCCGCCCAGCTGGAACACGCCGTCCGGATCCCACAGGCCCGTGGTGTAGAGCTTGCGGGTTGCCGCGCCGGTCTCATCCGCACCGGTGATGGTGCCGACAACGTACATCGTGCCGTAGTTGGTTACCGTGCTCGAAGCAGACAGATCGCCAACGAGGTACAGGTTGGCCGTTGCATTGTTCAGCACCGATCCATTCACGTCACCCTTGCCGAACCACCAGAGGTTGCCGGCGTTGGAGTTGGTGATGTTCCCAGTGGTGATGGCATCCGAACGCAGCGACAGCGTGGCCGCTGAATTGTTGATGTCGCCGGTGGTGATGCTGGTCGAACCGTCTGCAATCAGCTTGGCGTTGGCACCGGAATTGGTGATCGTGCCCGTGCTGATCGTGGTTCCCAGCAAGGCCATGCCGCCGGTGTTGTTGATCGTGCCGGTTTCGACGGCGTTCGACATGGACATCACACCGCTGTTGGTGATGTTGCCCGTCTTGTTCGACTGACCACCAAAACCGATCGTACCCTGGTTGTTGATCGTTCCGGTCGAGAGATCGCCGAACGTGTACAACTGAGCACGCGTTGCAACTGCCACGGTGGTGAGCTTTTCAGCATCGTACAGTTCAACGATGGCCGTATTGTTGACGTTCAGATAGCCGCCCAGGGTCGAATTCATCATCCGGCCGACGGTTGCGTCTTCGCCATCGGTCAGGATGGTGGTCAGCAGGCCAGTATTAACGTTCAGACCGGTGAGCGAGTTCTGACCGGTGAAGACGGCCTTGCCGGCAAAGTTGGTGTCGTTGACCGTCAGCGTACCGTTGGTGAAGTCACCAGCCAGCACAGCGTAAGCGTTTGGCGCGCTGGCATTGCGGTAAACCGCAATCTTGCCATTCAGGCCGTTCAGATCAACGCTATTGGCCAAGGTCACCGTGCCAGTGCCGAATTCCGAACCGAACACCAGGGTCGAGCCGGTCGGCACGAAGCCGCCGCTGTTCCAGGTGAGCAGCTGACCCTGGACGCCGTCGATGGCGCCGAAGTTCAGCAGCAGGTTGTTCGAATTCGCGGCAAAACCGCCGCTGCCAACCCACGAAATTTCGCCCGGAGCGTTGCCGACACGGCGTACGACTTCGCCCTGCGCCAGGGTGTGCGGGATAGCATCCTGATCAAGCTCGGCGGCAGTGGTCAGCCACACGCCGGCATTCGCGTCGGAGAAGTTCGTGCCCTGGCCGATCGTGCCACGACCGTCGAACTGGATGTTGCTGTCGACATGGATGCCGACGCCGTCTTCCGCCTCAAGGGTCGCACCAGCGATGATCGTGTTGCCGGAATAGGTGTTCTCGCCAGCGAACTGGACCAGACCGCCGCCGATGATCGTGATATCCGCGCCTTCACCCGATGCCCAATAGGCGGCACCGATGCTCGCTGCGCTGTCGTCGGAGATCGAACCTTCAAAACGGATGACGTTGCCGGCACCCGGCATCAGGGTCACGTTGGAGCCCTTCATCATGAACAGGTCGGTACCTGCAGCTTCACCTGCAGCGCCGCCCTTGCCTCCCGAACCGGCCAGAACCTTGTTGTCACGGAACAGGGCGTCGCCCTTGATCGTCAGGCTACCGCCATCGCGAACAAAGATCGCGCCGCCGAAACCGGAACCGCCATCGCCGCCCGAGCCGGCCGAGGCACCGGCACCGGCACCGAAGCCGCCCGAACCGCCGTCGCCATCGCCACCGGCGGACTGCGTGCCGCCCCAGCCGGCCGAGCCACCACTGCCGCCCGAACCGCCGCCTGCGCCGAAGCCGCCGTTACCACCCGAGCCGGCATCACCGCCAGCACCGCCATCGGCGCGGCTGGTGGCGCTATCGCCGCCGCTACCGCCGGCACCGCCTTCGCCGCCGCCCAGGAATTCGCCGCCATTGCCACCGCTGCCGCCAGAGCTGCCGTCGCCGCCCTTACCAACGAGGCCAAGGCCGAGGTAAACCTGCCACGATACTAGATCCAACGTGTCGCGGACCAGCGACTTGATCTTGAGGCCCATGTCGATCGAGCGGGCGCTGACGTTTCCAACCTTCGGGAAGGGGTCAGGCGCGGCTTCGGCCAAAATCGATGCTGCGGCCTGCGCAACGTCAAGGCTGTCCGAAAGCACGGCGTCAATGAGGTCAAGATTGTAGGGCAGACCGCGCGTACCACTACCGCCCTTGCCGCCGGTACCACCATTTTGGCCAGTCCCACCGTTGTCGGCGTTGCCGCCGTTGAGGCCACTTTCGCCCTCACCGTCGTGCATAGTGGTGTTCCACATTCCGCCGTTCAGGCCGTCGTAGCCGTTGCCTGCAGCACCGGTCGCAGCCAGGCCGTTCATCGAACCGCCGACAGTCAATTTGCTGGCGCCATCGATGATCTGATAGGTAACCACGCCCGTCGCCGCGTTGATCGACTTGATCACCGCATTTTCAGGAATGCTCGAACCACCTGAAGTGGAGCCAGTGATGATCTGGCCGACCTTGAGTCCGGCTACAGAGCCCAGGGTGACGGTTTTCGCGCCAGTGTCGAGGCCCAGCACGTTGCCGAAAGTGGCATACATGCTGTTGCTCTTGATCGCGGCCGTTACATCCGAAGTCAGCGACTTGCTCAGGATGATCTGGCTGCCAACGATATCCTGAATGACGGTGCCGGACTGAATGCCCGTACCGGTCACCGACATCCCCTTCACGAGGCCCGAGGTGGAAGAAACGTTCAGGATGTTCGACCCCGCCGAAGCGGCAGTGCGGCTCGCTTCAAAGCTGGTCATCCCCGAAATATTGTTGGCAAATGTGATAGTACCGTCGCTTGCAACCCCGGTTACCCTGGACTGGGTGGTGCTGCCGTCAGCCAGTTTTACCGTCACATCCATACCAGCAGTAATTCCCGCGATGGGAATTCCGACAGGCTTGATGGAATTGCTGTTCACCGTTTCGAAGGCGGTGGCGGCATAATCCGTGAGCTGGATAGCCTGGAAGCCGCCGATGCGGTTGTATCCGGTATTGCCATTGCCGAGGTTGAAATAGGTGCCTTCGACTGGCTTGTTGAGGGTAACGGAAGCAATAGTGTTATCGGTGTTATACGTTACCGAGCTGATCGTGGTGCCTGCCGCGATGCCTTCGCCGACGATTGCCATGCCTTGCTGAAGCGCGCTGGCCGAGATTTTCGCCTCAGGGCTAAAGTTAATCGTCGTCTGCCCGCGGCTAAGATAGTCCGCGCCGAGGGCATAGGTGTTAAACGAGGCGATCTTGGAGCTGTCAACCTTGAGACCGCTGCCGCTGAAGTTCAAAGCCGTGCCATTGACCGATGCGATCGAAGCGGTGCTGCTATTACCCGATGCAGCAATGGTGGCGCCTGCTGCGAGCAGGTCGTTAGACGAATTCAGCGTAAGTCCGGTTACGTAGTATGAGCCGTCGCTGTAGGAAATGGTCGGTGTAGCCAGGACCACCTTAACATCATTTACACTGATCTTGAGGTTGTTGAGCGGAATGATGGTCGACGCAACTTCGGCCTTCTCATAGGCTCCACCCTTGCCGCCCTTGGCCGTATTACTGATGAACTGGACGTTGTTCAGGGTTAGCGACTGGCCGCTGTCAACGAAGAACACGCCGCCTAGGCCGCCGCCGCCGCCGCTGCCCGCGCCGCCACGGGTGTAGAAGTTGGTGAAGACGGTGACCTGGTTGTCGTTGCCGACGGTCAGGCTCTTGCTGTCGGATTCAGCGGTGGTAGCACCCTTGAGGCTGATTGCGCCGCCATTCGAATTGACGACGTTGCTGTTGTTGCTGCTCTTGCTGATCGAATCGGTGATGACGTAACCCGTTCCAGTCGCGCCATTGACCACAACGGTTTGCGGATCCGGTGCGGTGTTCGCCTGAGCCATGCTCGTGAATAGCACGAGGCTGGTGGCGATCGCCGAGGCCGAACTGGTCAAAAAACGGGATTTCTTCATCGGATGCATCCTTGCTGACAACTTTTATTTCACCAGCTTCAGCGCCCGTTCTCGGTGCGGCGAAGGCGGTCATATAGGGCGTACTGAAACTGACGAATTTTCGGGGGCTTCCCCCACAAAAATAGACTCTCAATCTAGACGATCGATTAGAAGCCAGCAATTCTGCAAAAATACTTATATACTGTATAAAACCGACGATATTTACTTATCGACCTCGTGTTTTTGGATGAAATCCAAAACATCCAAAAATAACGATAATATTAATAGCAATTATAGATCTTGTTGGCATATTTTTTCATCGGATGTCGGCCTGATCCTGTGAAACTGCGGCATCCGAACTGGCTGTCGGTAAACGGCGCGAAAGGGCAGGTGCCAGAGTGATCTTGCCTTAATCGGGAGGTGAGGGCAGTGAGCGCGGTATGCGCATCGCCCTCTACGAACCCGAAATCGCTGGCAACGTCGGCGCGGTCATGCGGCTGGGCGCTTGCCTCGGCGCGGCGGTGGACCTGATCGAGCCCATGGGCTTCATCTGGAACGACCGGCGGGTGCGGCGCGCGGCGATGGACTATATCGACCATGTCGAGGTCCATCGCCACGCCGGGTTCGACGCCTTCGTGGCTACCGTCGCTCCGCCCAGGCTGGTGCTATTCACCACCAAGGGGGCACAGTCGCCTTACGACTTTCAGTTCGAGCTCGATGACGTGCTGCTGTTCGGCAAGGAAAGCGGCGGGGTTCCGCCCAACGTGGCCGAGGCCTGCCAGGTACAGCTGCGCATTCCGATGCGCGCCGAAGTCCGTTCGATGAACCTTGCTTCGTCCGTCGCCGTGGTGCTGGGCGAAGCGCTGCGCCAGACCGGCGGTCTACCCGCCTAGTCGGTCAGCGACGCGCCGACATGGGCGCGGCCCTTGGCCTGGGCGAGCATTTCCTGGCGGTGACGCTCGCGATAGGAGGCGCGCTGCTCCTCGGTCCGCTCGTTGTAACAGGCCTGGCAGCTGACCCCTTCCTCATAGTGGGGCGAGGACAGTTCCTCCGGCTTCACCGGACGGCGGCAGGCGTGGCACAGGGTGCAGGATCCCTCGACCAGGCCATGACCAACCGTAACCCGCTGGTCGAAGACGAAGCATTCGCCCTGCCACAGGCTTTGCTCCTCGGGCATGACTTCGAGGTATTTGAGGATCCCGCCTTTCAGGTGAAAGACGTCCTCGATCCCTTCCTGCTTGAGGAAGGCGGTCGATTTCTCGCAGCGGATCCCGCCGGTGCAGAACATCGCCACCTTGGGCGCCTGGCCCGTACCAAGCAGGCGTTCGCGTTCGCGCCGGAACCAGTCGGGGAATTCTCGGAAGCTGACCGTTTCAGGATTGATCGCCCGGCTGAAGGTGCCAACCGCCACTTCGTAATCGTTGCGGGTGTCGATCACGATGGTTTCGGGATCGGAGATCAGCTCGTTCCACTCGGTGGGTTCGACATAGGTCCCCACCACGCTGCGCGGATCGATGCCCGGCTGTCCCATGGTCACGATCTCGCGCTTCAGGCGGACCTTCATGCGGTGGAACGGCATGGTCGATGCGGTTGATAGCTTCACGTCCACATCCGCGCAGTCGGGCAGGGCGCGGATTGCGGTCAGCACCGCGTCAATCCCTTCGGGCGTGCCCGCAATGGTGCCGTTGATCCCCTCATGCGCCAGCAGCAGCGTGCCGCCGATGCCGTGCTGGCGGCACAGCTGCTCGAGCGGTTCGCGCAGGTCGCAGTAGTTGTCGAGGCGGGCAAAGCGATAGAGCGCGGCGACGCGGACGGGCTGATCGGACGGGCGGAGCGGGGTGTGCATGGCGGCCCCATAGCGGCAAATCCCCGCCGCGTCAGCAACTGCCGTGCTCAGTCTTCCGCCGCGACGATCCGGGCCAGCAGCGCCTCGACCTGCACTTGCGCGCCAGGCGCTGCGTTCAGGTCAACCACCATGCCGTCGAACGGCGCGATCAGTGTGTGCTCCATCTTCATCGCTTCCAGCGTCAGCAGCTTCTGGCCCTTGCTGACCTGCTGGCCATCGCTCACCTCGACCGCAATGATCTTGCCCGGCATGGGGGAGAGGATCGCGCCATCGGCAGCTGAGTGGTGCAGCCCGCCTTCGACCCGTTCCAGCGTGTAGCGTCGGGCGAAGCCGGAATCGAACAGCAGGACTTCGCGGCTCGGCTCATCTGCCTCGATCTCGCGCAGCTCGACGACATGAACCTGTCCGCTGTCATCCATCAACCGCGCCTGTGCGCGCGGCGGGGCGTTGAGGCGTAGCCCGACTGCGGCCGACCACGGATCGGACCCGGCAGAGCCGCACAGCGCGGCGGCGACTTCCCGTAATTCCTCTGCGTCGGGTGCATCGGGCGTGACCAGCGCATCGCCTTCGCGCGCGATCAGGCCAGTATCGACCTTGCCCGCCACGAAGTCCGGATGGGTGAGCAGGCGGCCCAGGAACCCGGCATTGGTGCGCACTGGCCAGACCTCGGTATCGTCGATCCCGTCGAGCAGCGCGGCAATAGCTTCGTCGCGGTCTTCGCCGCTGGCGATGATCTTGGCGATCATCGGATCATAGAATGGGGAAACGCTGCCACCTTCTTCCACACCGGTATCGATGCGCAGGTCCTCGCTCAGCCGCAGGTGTTCCAGCGTGCCGATCGAGGGCAGGAAGCCCGTAGCCGGGTCTTCCGCATAGAGCCGCGCTTCGATCGCCCAGCCGTGGATTTCCAGCTCATCCTGGCGCAGCGGCAGGGCTTCGCCGCTGGCCACGCGCAGCTGCCATTCGACCAGATCGACGCCGGTAATCTCCTCGGTCACCGGATGCTCCACCTGCAGGCGGGTGTTCATTTCCATGAACCAGATGCGGTCGGCGCGCAGGCCCTCGCTGGCATCGGCGATGAATTCGATGGTTCCGGCGCCTTCATAGTCGACCGCCTGGGCCGCGCGGACCGCGGCGGCGCAGACGGCTTCTCGGGTGGCGGCGTCCATGCCGGGGGCAGGGGCTTCCTCGATCACTTTCTGGTGACGGCGTTGGAGCGAACAGTCGCGCTCAAACAGGTGGACGACATTGCCGTGGCTGTCGCCGAACACCTGCACTTCGATGTGGCGGGGAGAGAGGATGTATTTTTCGATCAGGACATGGTCGTTGCCAAAGCTGGCAGCAGCTTCGCGCTGGCACGAGGCGAGGGCATCTGCGAAGTCAGCCGCGCTGTCGACCCGCCGCATCCCCTTGCCGCCGCCGCCAGCCACGGCCTTGATCAAGACCGGATAGCCGATTTCCGCCGCACGCTCGGCGAGGAAGGCCGGGTCCTGGTTGTCGCCCAGATAGCCCGGCGTGGTCGGCACGCCAGCGGCCTGCATCAGTTTCTTGGCTGCGTCTTTCAGGCCCATGGCATCGATCGACGCAGGCTTGGGGCCGACCCAGATCAGCCCCGCGTCGATCACGGCCTGCGCGAAAGCGGCGTTTTCTGAAAGGAAGCCATAGCCCGGGTGGATCGCCTCTGCGCCGCTGGCCTTGGCCGCGGCAATGATCCGTTCGCCAACCAGATAGCTTTCGCGCGCGGGGCTAGGGCCGATGTGCACGGCATCGTCTGCAAGGCGCACGTGGAGCGCACCTGCGTCAGCATCGGAATAGACGGCGACCGTGCGCACGCCCATTTGGCGCGCGGTGCGGATGATCCGGCAGGCGATTTCGCCGCGGTTGGCGATGAGAAGGGATTGGATCATCGCATTACATCCTGAACACGCCAAAGGCGGGACGGTCGGGGATCGGCGCTTCGAGGCTGGCCGCAAGGGTGAGGCCCAGGACGTCGCGGGTTTGGGCCGGGTCGATTACCCCGTCGTCCCATAGCCGCGCCGTGGCATAGTAGGGATTGCCCTCGTCCTCGTACTTCTGGCGGATCGGGGCCTTGAACGCCTCGGCTTCGTCCGGCGACCACTTCTCCGCATCGCGATGGACCGTGGCGAGCACCGATGCCGCCTGTTCGCCGCCCATCACCGAGATGCGCGCATTGGGCCAGGTGAAGAGGAAGCGCGGTGAATAGGCTCTGCCGCACAGGCCGTAATTGCCGGC
>CAZNBX010000004.1:20444-30411 GCA_964571305.1 uncultured Novosphingobium sp. | reverse complement strand
CGACCCCCGGAGTCTTCACCCCGCGCCCGGTCATGCAGCCGTGCTGTGCCTCGATCACCACGGCAACGCCCTGCGGGTTGAGGTTGTCCCAGATGCATTGCGCGACCTCGGCGGTCAGGCGCTCCTGAATTTGCAGCCGTCGGGCATAGCCATGCAGCACGCGGGCGAGCTTGGAGATGCCAACCACCCGGTCGCGCGGCATATAGGCAATCGCGGCCTTTCCGGTGATCGGCGCCATGTGGTGTTCGCAGTGCGACTGGAACGGAATGTCTTTCAGCAGGACCAGCTCGTCATAGCCGCCGACTTCCTCGAACTGGCGAGAGAGGTGATAGGCCGGGTCTTCCTCGTAGCCCTGGCAATATTCCCGCCAGGCGCGGGCCACCCGCGCCGGCGTATCGATCAGCCCTTCGCGCGTTGGATCGTCACCCGACCAGCGGATCAGGGTGCGGATCGCCTCCTGCACGTCGTCGGGAACCGGCAGCTTGGGCATCGGGCCTTCATCGCCGCCGTCATGTGCACAGGACATTACCCACCTCCTCAACCCGGTCGCCGCAGCAGCCCCCCGCGCCGGAAAAGACCGCGGCGCGCGCTGAACGGTTCAAACAGTTCCTCTGGCCGCTCGGGATCGAGCAGCGCATTGTCGGCGACCGCTTTCTCCGCATCGGTCAGCGGACGCAAGACAAAAGGATCGAGCCGCTTGCCCTGGCGCGGCGCATTCTCGATCAGGTCGATCATCGAACCATAGCGATCAAGGTCGGCCTCGACCTGTTCGCGCAGCATCCCGGTATGTTCGGCAAGCAACTGGATGCGCAACCGCCGGATCGGCTCTGCCGCATGGGAATTGCCGGGACGTGCGGCATCGATGAACAGGTCGCATTCGCTGTCCAGCCCCATCGAACGGTTGTTCATATTGGCCGAGCCAACCCTTAGCACTTCGTCATCGACAATCATCGTCTTGGCGTGGACATAAATCGCCGTGCCCGCGGCATTGCGCGGAATGAAGATGCGAAAGCGCTGCTTGTGGTCGCGCTGCGCAATGGCGTGCGACAAGCGCACCCTCGCCCCGTCCATCGCTGCCTGTTCCAGCCAGCCTTCCGCCGTGGCGGGGTTGATCAGCACGATCTCGGGCGGGTCCGGTTCCGCGACCTTCTCGGCAATCGCCTCGGCCACGGCGCGCGAAGCGAAATACTGGCTCTCGGCATAAATAAAGCGCTTGGCCCGGCGGATATGCTCGATGAACAGCGCCTCAACCTCGCGCACTTCGTCGAGCCTGCCCCAGGCCGAACGGGTCCGGGCGATCCCGATTTCGACATCGGTAAACTCGGCCTTCAGGTTGGGCGGCCACGCGCTATCCGCTTGCGGCGCGCAAGGGATCAGCGCCGCGCCCCCAGCCGCGACCCAGCGCTCGCGCCCCAGTTCGGCAAGTGCCCCGGCCGCTTCGCCTTCGACCAGCATCGAAAGGTCGTGCCACGGTCCATAGAGCCGCGTGCCATAGGGATGGCGGCGGCGCGGATCGCCCTCAAGGTGTTCCGGCGTGTCCCAGCGATCGCTGGTCATGTCGATCCCGCCGCAGACCGCAAACTGGTCATCGATCACGAT
The DNA here is from genome assembly GCA_964571305.1 of uncultured Novosphingobium sp. Lineage (GTDB taxonomy): Bacteria > Pseudomonadota > Alphaproteobacteria > Sphingomonadales > Sphingomonadaceae > Novosphingobium. The sequence continues at coordinate 28,812 of CAZNBX010000004.1, read as the reverse complement.
GACCTTCTGGTGATGGCTGCACCCCAGCGGGTGAGCGGAATCGAACTTGAAGTCGATCCCTCGCTTGAAGAACCAGCGGATCAGGTCGAGGATCATCGAGCCGCGAAAAATGAACTTCAGCGCGCCGAAGTTCCATTTCAGCACCCGCACCTGCAGGCCCTTGGTCCGCTTGACCAGCCAGACCACGAAAGCGCCGAGACGCGCCGGCTGCACCTCGCGGTCGGGCAGGTTATAGAACCTGCGCCCCGGCCCCAGTCGCACCCGCGTATCGAAATCCCACCCGATCATGTGTATCCGCTGGCGCGCGCGCAGCATCGCCTGCTGCATCAGCTCGAAATAGGCCGCCGCGTCGACCACCACGTGCGCCCGCGTCGCACGGACAAAACGCCATGCGGATTTCGGTTCAGGCGAAGCAGGTGGCGTGCTTTCCATGTTGCTAACCTAGGGTGCACGCAGGCCACCTACAACAACCAAAACCCGCGCCGAAATTTATGATTTGGTGCGCCGAACCAGAGCGCTTCCTGCGCGTTTTATCTCGATGCACGATTCCCAGAATGCCGACCGTGACGATGGCAAACTCGCGGCAACCTATCTTTTGCCGATTGCCGCCAGCACCCCGCAGGTCCGCGCCCTGAACGGCTACCTGCGCCGCATGTCGCGCGCGATGGACGAGGTGATCGTGGTCGATGGCTCCCCGCCGGAAGTCTTCGCGGTTCACGCCGAGCATTGGGGTGGCCACGTCCGCCACATGCGGCCTGAGTTCACCACCACCAACGGCAAGGTCGCGGGCGTACTGACCGGAGTCCACGCCGCCAGCCATGACCGCGTGGTAATCGCCGACGACGACGTGCGCTATCGCGCGGCGGAACTAGCGGCAGTCCTCGACCTGCTCGACCGCCATGACGTTGTCCGCCCGCAGAACCACTTTACCCCCCTGCCCTGGCACGCGCGCTGGGACACGGCGCGTAGCCTCTACAACCGGCTGGGCGACGGCGACTGGCCCGGCACCCTGGGCGTGCGGCGCAATGTCCTGGTCCAAGCGGGCGGGTATTCCGGCGAAGTCCTGTTCGAGAATCTCGAAATGGTCCGCACGGTCCAGGCCGCCGGTGGCGACGAAGCCTTGGCGCTGGACCTGATCGTCGCCCGCCGCCCGCCAGAGACGCGCCATTTCCGCTCGCAGCGGGTCCGCCAGGCCTATGACGAATGGGCCCGCCCGGCCCGCCTCGCCGCGCAGATGGCGATCCTCCCTACCGCCGCCCTACTCGCCCGGCGCAAGGGCTTGGCAGGCGTGGCGGTCGCTCTAGCCGCAGCGGTGCTTGCGGCTGAAGCGGGACGACGCAAGGCGGGTGGAACTAAGGCCTTCCCGGCAACCAGCGCCCTGTGGGGACCAGCCTGGCTGGCCGAGCGCGGCGTCACTTCGTGGCTGGCCTTCGGCACGCGGCTGCTCACGGGCGGGGTCAAGTACCGCGACGGGCGGTTGAAAGAGGCCGCCACGCCTCTAGCCAAGCTCAAGGAGCAGGTGTCGGCGCGCCCACCGCTGCAGCCCGACGGCGATCAGGCCTCTTCCACGCAGTAGTGGATCGGCTTGAAGCTCCCGCCATTGGACTCATAGGCCGAACAGGCGGTAAGTCCGATCACCAGGTCGGTTAGCGCGCGAACGGTGATCCGGTCACCCGCCTGGCTGAGCGGCGGCAGAACCTGCAGCTTCCCGCTATCGCCATCAACCGGCACGTTCATGAATACGTTGAAGGCCGTGGGTATCTGGTGCTCCTCAATTCCAAAGGGAGCCAAGGCTTCGACCAGATTGCCCATGCAGCCGCGATGGACCGGCTGGGTCGGGTAGAAGTGCCGGAAAGTCGCCTCGCTGCACGGGGTCAGCAGGAAATCGTGCTGCCCGACGGTGTCGGCCTCGATCTCCAGCAAGGGCCGCGACAGGTTTGACCAGATGCGGTTGCCCGCGGTCAGGCGCAGGGTCTCTTCATAATCGAATGTGCGGCCATTCGACAGGAACTCACGCGGGTCACCATCGCGAAAGGCGACCAGGTCACTGACCTGCTGGCCCTCTGGATCGATCACCGTCAGGCGCTCCCCTTCACGCAGCCTGAACGCAGTGCCCGAGCGCGGCGGAATTTCGATAACGGCGCTCACCCGCGCGGGTCCCGGAACGGGCAGCGCCAGCCCGGGCCAACCTGCCGCCCGCTATATTGCCGCGCCTCGCTGGTCTCGCCAAAGCGGGAAAGCATCGGATTGGGCTCTCCGGCCAGCTGCGTATCGCGCTCGACAATCCTTTCGCGCATCCGCTCGTACTTCCCCTCCTCGCGCAGCCGCTCGAACTGGTCGTGCAGGTTGAACACCAGCGTCGGCGCCGGAAACCGCCGTCCTGGACGCGAGGCATGCGGGTGCAGGCCGATCACAAAGAAGGCCTCTCCGCCAAAGCTGAGGGAAAAGTGCGGATCGTCCGGGTCGGCGCTGACACGCGCGTCATAGGGCAGGCCCAGCCAATGGTCCTTGTCGGCGAACGACTGGATGCGGTTCCACATCGCCCGTTCAAAGCCCTTTTCGTCCAGGTCCAGCGGACCTTCGAACACGACCGCCAGGCTCCGCAACCCTTCGCGGCGGCTCGCATAGTCCGCGGCCCAGGCCAGCAACTCGCGGTGAATGCGCAGGTCGTCCCAGGTGCTTTCCAGCGAATGGCAAGCAAGCACTTTGAGCGTCCCCCGCGCCAGTGCCGATTTTGCGCCTAGGCAGGGGAATTGCGGATCGGCGACCCGTTGCAGCAGGTCCTTTTCCAATTGATCGGCAGGAGGAGTGAGGATCACGGTGTGGCCTTGATTTTCTGGGATGTTCGCAGCCGACAACAGCCGCATGAACCGGAATGTTCCCCCCACAAACCAAACGCTCGCCGCTATTGGGGGTTCCCCTCAGTCCATGATTCCACTTTCGCACCAACTACAGCCATATTGGAAAACCCCGCCACCCGGGACAAGTGGCGGAATTCCTTGGTAGCCGGACGAGTACCTGGCACCGCGCGACCGCAAACGCCAACCACATGTAGTTGTTTTTAATCGTACCAAGGCAAATTTCGGTCTCGCGGACTGTTCGCAGCCCAATCCATTTTCGCTGAAATTTTCTGTGGCGCTTGCCGGTTTCAGTGGGCATAGGGCGGCCATGAACTTAATCCATGTTTGGTTGCAAAAGGTTTCAAATAACCGCTGGTTCTTTGCCGGCGTGGTTGTACCCGTGCTGCTCAGCGCGATCTATTACTGGCTGATTGCCTCGGGACAGTACGTCTCGGAATCGCGCTTCGTGATCAAGGCGCCGAACCAGCGCAGCGGCCAGATTTCCACCTTTGCCAACCTGATCCAGACGACCGGGCTTTCCGCCGGGCAGGAGCAGGCAGACCAGGTGATCGACTATGTCCGCTCGCGCGCCGCGCTGCAAAAGCTGTCGGCCCAGGTGCCGGTGCAGAAGGTTTACGGCCGCGACGAGATCGATTTCCTCTCGTCCTTCCCGCAGCCCTGGCATCAGGACGCGTTTGAAGACCTGTACCTCTATTACCGTGGCAAGGTGCAAATCGCACGCGACACAGACACCGGCCTCGTCGTACTGCGGACAATCGCCTTCACGCCCAAGGAGGCGCAGGAAATCAACGAACGCCTGCTCCGCCAGAGCGAGGAACTGGTCAACCAGCTCAACGTGCGTGCCCGCGGCACCGCGATTGCCGAAGCCGAGGGCCGCGTGGTCGAGGCGGAGCGCCGCGTTTCCGCCGCGCGCCGGGCCATGGCTGAATACCGCCGCAAGGCCCAACTGGTCGACCCGCTCAAGCAGGCGACCGGCGTGGTGGAGATCGCCAACCGCCTGACGACCGAGCGCGCCGGCCTTGAAGCCCAATTGTCGACCCTGCAGCGTCTTACCCCGGACCACCCTTCGATCCCCGCGCTGCGCCAACGGATTGCCTCGATCAACCAGGAAATCGCCAAGCAGACCGCCTCGATCGTCGGCGGACCGGACACGATCAGCGGCAAGCTTCCGGGCTATGAAGCCCTCGCCCTCGAACAGGAATTCGCTTCGCAGCTTCTGGTCATGGCGCGCAGCTCGCTCGAGCAGGCCCGCACCGACGCGATGAAGCAGCAGTTCTACCTCGAGCGCGTGGTCGATCCGAACCAGCCCGACCTGCCCGAATACCCCCATTCGCTCCGCAACGTGCTGACCATCCTTGGCTTCGCGCTGTGCCTCTATTTCATCATCTGGATGTTCGTGGTCGGCATCCTGGAACACGCGCCAGAGGACTGAGCCATGGCCTCGCTCCGCCAAGGCTGGGACATCCAGAAACGCGTGATCGGCGCCCTGATGCTGCGCGAACTCACCACCCGCTTCGGCCGCGAGAACATCGGCTTCCTGTGGATCATGGTCGAACCGCTGCTGTTTGCGGTGTTGGTGGGCATTCTCTGGCGCGTGATGAAGGGGCCGGAGGAGTATGGTGTAGATATCGTCGCTTTCGTCGTTAGTGGCTACATTCCGTTGGTTTTGTTTCGCACCACCATCACGAGGGCAATAAATAGCTTCACGGCTAACGGAAGCTTCCTTTATCACCGCCAAATCAAGATTCTCGACTTAATATTGGTGCGCTTTTTGATCGAATTGATTGGCCACATGATGGCTTATTTATTCATCGCATTAACACTAATGGTTCTTGGATTTTTTCCCGCTCCATATGACATTGCATATTTATTTATAGGGTGGGGATATTTTTCATTATTTACACTCTCCGTTACACTTATTGTAGCCCCACTTAGCGAAATGAGCGAAGTTTTAGAAAAAATAATGCCAGTAACGACTTATTTGATGGTGCCGTTCTCCGGAGCTTTTTATCTAGTCGGGTACATGCACCCTGACGCCGCAAACGCGGTGCTTTTTTCCCCATCTGTACACGCGATGGAAATGATGCGTTTCGGAATTTTTGGACCATCGATAAAACCGAAATTCGATTTCATTTTTCCTTTATTTTTTAACCTACCCTGCCTCGCAACTGGACTTCTACTATGCAGAAGCGTTCGCAAACGGCTTGTCGTCGAATGATCATCTGCGAGGGAATCCGCAAGAGTTACCCAGCTGGCCATAGCCGCCGGGAGATCTTGAAAGGCATCAACCTCACCGTTCAGCACGGCGATCGCGTAGCGCTGCTTGGGAGAAATGGTGCAGGAAAATCAACGTTAATCAAACAAATAGGTGGCGTTGAGATACCTGACAGCGGCCGGATAATTCGGCGAATGACCAACAGCTGGCCAATTGGATTCAATGGCGGCTTTCAAGGTAGCCTTACGGGCTACGATAACGCCAGGTTTATCGCTCGAATTTACGGAAAGTCATATTCTGATTTGAGGGAATTCGTCGAGGACTTCACCGAACTCGGTAACTCCCTAAAAATGCCTGTAAAAACGTACTCCTCCGGAATGCGGGCACGGCTTGCATTCGCGCTTTCACTTGGGATTGAGTTTGACTGCTACTTAATTGACGAAGTTATTCTCGTTGGAGATCAAAATTTTCAAAAAAAATGCCACCATGAATTGATCGAAAAACGATCCGGTCGCGCAATGATCATAGCAAGCCACGATCTTCACACCATCGAGAGGACTTGCAATTCGGCACTCGTACTTAAAAATGGAGAAGGGATTTTCTTCAGAAATGTCGCCGATGGAATAAATTTTTATGAAAATTTATAATAAATTTTTTCCCTAAAATTATCTCTCGAACTGTTTTTACAACAAAGGCTTATAAATGGATATCAGTGTTTCAGCAGCCGAGATTGATGACCTTATGCGCTCAGGCGAGTTCGACGCCAGCTGGTACGCAAGCAATTTCCCCGATGTTGAAACAATCGGCATGGACCCGGCAATCCATTACCTATGGCTGGGCAAGAAGCTTGGTCGCCCCGGGAGAAAGCCCGATGACTCTGCGCCCCCCCCAAAGCTTGGAGTTCGGGAGGGAGGAGGCCTTGAACGTTGTGGGCTGAATGGACTTCATTCCATCGACAGCTATCTAAAGGCAGAGCGGGAGAGCTTTTTGCTCCGACTCCGAAGTGCACCTCAGCCACGCTTTCACCGCTATCGCCCCCTCATCTCAATCTTGCTCCCCACGTACAAAAGTCCGATCAATTTCCTTGATGCCGCAATTAAATCGGTTGTTGCGCAATCGTATGATAATTGGGAATTGATGATCACTGACGATGGCTCAAATCAGCCAACATTAAACGAATTTCTACGCAATGCCGCAAAACTTGACTCAAGAATAAAAATACAGATCAACGATGAAAATCGCGGTATTTCCGCCGCTACCAATGACTCATTTTATAAATCGTCGGGAGAGTTCGTCGGATTGTTTGATCATGATGACATTCTTACGCTGGACGCCCTCGACCTTTACGTGGACGCATTGAACAAGTACCCCGCCCTGGACTTAATTTATTCTGATGAGTGTCGGGTGGACGAGCAAGACATCCCAATCGACATGTTCAGAAAACCAGACTGGAGCCCTGCAATGCTCCAGAACTATATGTATACCGGTCATTTTTCAGTTTACCGTCGCGATGTCGTTGAAAGGGTTGGTGGGTTTCGTACGGAATATGACTTTTCCCAGGACTACGATCTGGCCCTGCGCGTCACCGAATTAACGTCACGCGTCCATCATATTCCCCAGTTGATCTATGGTTGGCGAGCAATCGCAGGCTCTGGCGCTGCGGGCGGCAAGGACTTTGCGCGCGAGACCAATATTTCCGCACTTCAAGACGCGATGCGGAGGCGAGGAATCAATGGGACTGCAGTGCCATTGCCAACGGCAAACCGGGTCGACCGGCGGGGCCACATGCCTCGACCGCTGGTTTCCATCATCATCCCGTCAGACAATCGCAAACATATCGAGGAGGCAATTCAATCCATCGTGGCTGTTACCGATTACCCTCATTACGAGATAGTAGTTGTAACAAACTCCCGGATCATTTCGGAAATGTGTGGCAGCACTCACAAATCCGTCGTTTTTGCCCCATTTGACAAGAAGTTTAATTTTTCCGCGAAATGTAATGTTGGTGCGGATGCTTCATCAGGTGATTTCTATTGCTTTTTTAACGACGACGTCCGTCCGCAAAATTCTGACTGGATCGATGCCCTCCTTGAAGTCGGACTGATGAGCGACGTGGGCGCGGTTGGAGCAAAACTCCTTTATGAGAATGGCACGATCCAACACGCGGGAATGATTACCGGCGTGCGCAATCTAATCGGCACGGCGTTCCATTGCCTCCCATCCGATACAAGTCACCACTTCAATATGGCTCAATGCGTCCGTGATGTGACACTGCTATGTGGTGCGCTTATCCTTATGAAGCGCGCCGTATTCCAAGCGATTGGCGGTTGGAATGAGGACAGCTTCGCAATTGCACATTCCGATACGGACTTGTGTTTGAAGGTTTGGAGCGCCGGCATGCGTTGTGTCTACACCCCCTATGCCCAATTGCTCCACATTGGCCATGTTTCAATCGGGCAAGACGAAAAGAACGATCAGGATAAAAAGAAGCCAAAGGCAAAGGGTGAGATAGCACTGCTTCGGCGCTGGCCGACGGCGATCGCGAGCGACCCATATTTTACTTACCCAATGGTTCGAAGCGCTTACCACGACTCCCAAGAACTTTTCAGGGTGTTTCCTGGTGACGAGTTCAAACTCGATTCCGGAAGCGACGTATTGATTGCCTGCCATGAGCTAACACGAAGCGGGGCACCGCTGATGGCATTTGAGATGGCGCGCCATCTAAAGTCCTGCGGACATTTCGTCACAATCATTGCACCTGAAGACGGCGCAATGAGACAGGCCTTCAACGAAATCGGCATTACGGTCATTGTTGATGAACTGCTCTTCCATGGACACCATTCGGTACTGGATTTCTGCAGGAACTTCGATGTTGTCATAGCCAACACCGTCGTCACCTGGCCCCTGGTAAAGTTGGTAATGAACGATGTGGCAGTGAAATGGTATATTCACGAGAGCGCGTTTCTCGAAAGTTATCTGGAGGCGGAAAATATCTCTTATTGCGACATCGATCAGCACGCGGAAATTTGGGCCGTAAGTTCAATTCCCGGCAGTATTCTGAGCCGTCGCGGGTGGCAATATAAGATCATTCCACCAGGCGTTACGACAACCCCCTCAATTACTGCAGTAAAGACGCCTTCAAACGATAGCCTGAATGTGATGGTGCTTGGTGGGTACGAGCCTCGAAAAGGTCAGGACCTGTCAATCGCTATGCTCGACAATCTATCCAATGCCACGCGAGCTGCCATCCGCCTCAAGTTCCACGGTCGCACAGTCGATTGTGCATATTATC
>CAZNBX010000004.1:0-20434 GCA_964571305.1 uncultured Novosphingobium sp. | reverse complement strand
ATTGGGCCAAGCGGAGGCACGTGCCGCAATTCGAGAGTCCGACATTTTGCTGGTGCCCTCACGCGACGAATCTTTTTCGCTGGTCGTAGTTGAAGCTCTCCAACAGGGCGTCATTGTTGTCTGCTCGCGCGCAGTTGGAATTTCTGAGTTCCTTGAACACGGGAAGCACGTGTTCATTGCGGATTCCCCCGCACCGAACGACCTCGCGAATGCGCTAGAAACTGCCGTCTCCTATAGAGACAAGTGGGATTCAATCCGGGCTGCAGGCGCGCGAATAGCACACGAAGAGTTCAGTGACGTCGCTTTCAAGCGACGATTGATGGATGCGTTGGCAGAGGAAACTTCCAATTAGTGAAATTGCATAGTCCAAGAACGTTTGAACGGACCTCTTCCGCTTCGATTGCAGGCAAATCTTGATTTTTTAGCTTACAATCGAAGCGGAAGGACGAAGCAAAATTCACCCCTCCCGCGCTCGCCCCTCGACCATCCCGTGCAAGATGTAGTGCCGCATCGGGTCCATCCCGTCTGCGGCCACGTCGGGGTAGAGTTCGAGATAGCCTTGCGCATCGAATAGGCCGGCCCGGCGATAGCGGGCATGTTCGCGGCGGCGGCGCCAGGAGGAGGGCATGACGGCCCACCATTTGGGGAAGTTTTGCGCGGTCTGGTTCACGCTGCGGAGCCATTCGGCATCGATTGCGGCCTTGCCGACCTTTTCGCTTTCACCAACCAGCAAGGCGGTCAGGCGGCCGATCTCGTCGAACCGTGCGGCAAGCTTTTGCTCGGTGTCCATCCGCGCCGCTTCGACTGCCTGCCTGGCAGTTTCCTGCTGCTCTAAGCGAGCTAATAGCTGGACATGCTCCCCGCTTAGCCGGGCCCGCTCCTCTTCGGCGGCGGAACGGGCCGCGTCGAGGGCATGCGCAGCGGCGGCTTGCTGGTCGCGCAGCATCACGGTCAGCTGGGCGATCTCGTCGCTGCGCCGAGTCAGGTCTCGCTCAGCCGCCTCGCGCGCGGCTTGCGCTTCGCGATGCGCCGCCTCCTGCCCTTCGAGCCGGGCCAGTAGCTGGTTGTATTCCTCGGTCCGCTCGGCAAGATCCTGTTCGGCTGCCGCACGCGCAGTGTCGGACGCCTGGAGGGCGGCCTCCCGCTCATGCCGCATCAGTGTCAGCCGTGCGATTTCCTCGTCGCGCTGCGCGAGATCGTTTGCCGCGGCGGTTTCGGTAGCCTCAAGCAGGTCGCGCAAGTCTCCGGCTTCCGCTTTCAGCGCCGCAGCCCGCTCCTCGACTTCGAGACGGCGTTGCCGCTCCTGCTCCGCCTCGGCCTGGGCAGCGCTGGCGGCCTGGCCGGACTTCAGCAGTTGCTCCCACAATTGGGTGAGTTCTTCCTGCCGCTGGATCAGCGTGCTTTCCGCGACGCTCAGCCTCCCGGTCAGTTCCGCATTTTGCACCACCTGATCGTGCAGGCCATGGGTGGCGGCTTCCAACCGCTCTTCAAGCTGTGGCAGCCTGGCCTTGACCGCGCTTGCGTCAGCCTGCGCCGTCTCCAGCGCGGTGCGCAGTTCGGCCGTGCGGGCATTGCGGTCTTCAAGTTCCGCGATAAGCTCGGCGACCCTTTCACTTAGCACCGAAGCCCGTTCCGCCTCTTGCCCGAGATTTTCGAAATCCGCGCGCAGCCGGGCCAGCTCCCCTTCGAGGAGCTCGGCCCGGGCCTGGCTGGCTTCCAGCTGCGCGGCCTGTTCGGCCTGAAGCGCCAGTGCCGCCGCATGATCGGCTTCCGCCTGCCGGATGCGGACCTGCGCTTCATCGGCGGCGCGCTGGGCATGGCCAAGCTGCTCGTTCAATTCCGCCTTCAGGCGGCTGCCCGAACCAACGCTGCCAGCCGCTTCGGCATTGACGAAGAGCCCCGCGAGCGCCCCATAGGCATTATCGAATTCAAAGCGTATGCGATCGAGTTCGCCATGGTCGGCAGCGTCTTCCCCCTCCTCGCTCCATCGGACAAGGATGGCGAGGGCCCGGCGCGACCAGCCGGTCAGCCACGGGTCATCAAGCGCCCCTTCAAGATCAAGCGCCTGATGGCGTTGCTCGGTCGTCAGGAAAGCATCGACTTCGGCCCGGGCCGCAGGGGAATTGCGCGGCAAGGACAGGCCGAGACCGGACTTGATCCGGGCGATCATACCCGCCCAGTTGCGCATCATCTGGTCATAGCGACAGACCACCCGCTTGCGCCCGCGCGAGGCGAATTCGGCATCCAGAACATGCCGCAGCCACAGCAGCTGGCCATAGCCGGGATTCATCAGATCGTGGCTCTCAAGCGAACGGACCACCTCAAGCGGATTGCGCACCATCAGGATCACCAGCGGTTCGACTTCGGCCGCGTCCATCCCTTCAAGCCACAGGTCGGCCAGACGGCACAGCCGCGGGTCCTTGAGCGCGAACAATGGCCCAAGCGCCGCGTGCTGGCGGACCAGCGCGCTGACCCGCGCGAGCATTTCCGACCTTACCCCGGAACGGCGCCAATCATCGTTGATCGGCCCCCAATCTTCCCAGGTAGAACCTGCGGAGGCGAGGATCTGGTCGTTCAGCTCAACCGCATCCAGGGCCTCCCAGTGCCCCAGGATATTACCATCGCCGGGTCCGATCAGTTTTTCAGGCAAGGCACAGCCCAACAGGTTGAGGACCCGGGTGACCGCACTGGTTCCGCTGCGGTGCATTCCAAGCACCATGACGCCCTGCTTACTGATACCAATCTTGCGCGACGGCTTAGAAGCTTTGGCCGTAGAAGCCTTCATTCCGGTAGGTCCTAACTCATTGATGGAAAGGTTTTGTGTGGGCTTAGCAACGGAATTCATGGCGATTCAGCAAGTCCAGAAAAGTTCATTTAGGTTAAGTTTACAGCTTTCCGTGCTTCGCATAAACCCCTAAGGGGTGATGCCGATGCAAAAAGGTGTGTTTCAAAACTGGCTTCGCTGGCTTGCAAACGGTACATTGCTTGTGGCGATACATCTCGACGCGTTCCGGATGGCGCCGATTTCCTACCTCGCCGCCGCGCGCTGGTACCTGGTGCGCAAGCGCGTGCGCGCGCGCGGACGACTGGCACCTTTGCTAAGCCGCTCGCCCCGGGCCTACACATACTGGTCGCTGCGCGAGCAAGAGGCCGATGGGCAACCGCTCGCGGCGACCGAAGGACCGCCGATCGTTGCCCTGGTGACGCCGCTTCCCGTCGATGCCGAACACCTCCACGAAACTCTGGAGAGCCTAGTGGCGGAAGGCGTCGATGCAATTCTCGCTGCGGATCCTGGGGAGGCCGCGGCAGCGATTGATTGGCAGGCACAGCCCTGGATACTGCCAATCCAGGCAGGGGACCAGCTGGCGCGGGGTGCGGTCGCCGCCTATCGCGCCGCGATTGCCCAGAGCCCGGCCCGGGCAATCTATGCCGATGACGATACTTTCGACCGCTGGGGACGGCGCACCGCGCCGCATTTCAAACCCGACTGGAACAGCGAATTGCTCGACCAGTTCGACTATCTCACCGGTGCTTGCCTGGTCCGCTGCGACCGCGAACACCTGCTTAATCTGCGGGAAGATCCGAATTGGCCCGCCGCACTGGTCCAGAACGCGGCGCAAGGCAGCGGCGCCTATCATCTCCAACGCGTTCTGCATCACCGCAGGCGGCGGCCCGCTCCTCCGGCAGAGGCAAGCCCCCTTTGCCAGACCGCGCCCCTGCCCCGCGTGAGCATCATCGTGCCGACCCGCAATCGGCTCGATTTGCTCCGCACTTGCCTCGACGGAATTTCAGCCACCGAATACCCTGAACTTGAGGTACTGATTGTCGACAACGACAGCGACGATCAGGCGACGCTCTCATACCTGGCCTCGCTCGATTCTGAACGGATGCGGGTGATCCGCCACCCCGGGGCGTTCAATTATTCGGCAATCAACAACCGGGCAGCGGCAGAAGCGAATGGCGATCTCCTCTGCCTGCTCAACAACGATATAGAGGTAACCTCACCCGATTGGCTGGCAAAGCTTGCCGTCCAGGCGCTTCGGCCCGAAGTCGGAGCGGTCGGCGCTCAACTGCTATATCCCGACGGCCGGATCCAGCATGCAGGCGTGGTGATCGGCGTCGGCAATGCCGCCGGTCACGCACACCGCTTCATCCGGCCACAGGAAGAAGGCTATTTCCGCCGCCACGCACTGCCGCAGTTCGTTTCTGCCGTCACCGGTGCCTGCCTGGTCGTTGCGCGCGACAAATTCATGGCCGTGGGCGGCCTCGACGAGGACAATTTTGCCGTCGCCTACAATGATGTGGACCTGTGCCTGCGCCTTAACCAACGCGGCTGGCAATCGCTTTACGAACCACGCGCGGTTCTGGTCCATCACGAATCCGTTTCGCGAGGGTTCGACCGCGATCCGGTGGGCGCAGCGCGCTTCGCCGGCGAGTTGAGCGCGCTCCAGCGAATCTGGAAAACTGAATCCATTATCGATCCATTTCATCATCCGCAGCTCAGCCGGGCATCGGAACAGTTCGTGATGGCACTCTGAGATGGAACGCAGTGCTATATCCAACCGGGTTCATGTGCCTGATGTCACGCTATGCGCGATCACTTCGGTCAATGTGCCTGCGACCATTGCCGCATTGGAAGCCAGCATGGCTGCCATGGACTTTGCCGAATGCCTGTTGTTCACCGATGTCAAAGTACGGCCCAAAAATCGATCGATACAGGTCATTCCCATCCTGAACCTGCCTTCGGCCCAAGCCTACTCAAGGTTCATCCTGCGGCAATTGGCCGACTTCATCCAGACCTCGCATTGCCTGGTGGTGCAGTGGGATGGGCACGTCGCCAATCCGGCGCGCTGGGATCCTGCCTTTCTCGAATTCGACTACATCGGGGCCAGTTGGCCGCAGTTCAGGGACGGCCATGACGTCGGCAATGGAGGGTTTTCGCTGCGCAGCCGGGACCTTTTGAGTGCCTTGCAAAAGAAGCAGTTTCGGCCTGCCCATCCCGAAGACGTTCTGATCGGCCGAACCTACCGGGGCAGGCTGGAGGCGCTGGGATTGCGCTTTGCGCCGCGCGAAGTGGCAGACCGTTTTTCGGCAGAGCGCGCCGGTAATCCTGCGACCTCGTTCGGATACCACGGCGTCTGGCTCATGCCCGAAGTGCTGGGGGTCGAGAGGTTTTGGGAGATTTACCGCTCCCTCGATGATCGCAACACCATTCGCCACGATCTCGCCCCCCTGCTCTCGCTGGTGCGCCAAGGCTCGAAGGGGCGGAGCAGAGCGGTCAGCATGGTGATCGACCGGCTGGTTGACGTAGTCACGAAAGGCACCTGAAATTGCACAATCCACTCCCCGGACTGCCCCTGATCGAGTCACCCCTGTTCCCCTCGCTCTTGCCCACCCTTGGCCTCGACGCTGAGGAGGAGCGGATAGCAGCCGACTTGCACCACCAGGGCTTCGCGGTCTTCGACTTCCCCGATCCGGACCTGCTCCCCCGGATCGAGCGCATTCAGCAAAGGCTTGCTCCGCATTACGGGATCGACCTGGCCAATCCCGAAAGCGACAAAACCACCGGCCTGCGCCGAGTCCAGGACGCCTGGCAACAGGATCCCGACGTTCGCGCAATTGCCGCGAACCCCCGTGTGCTCGACCTTTTAAGCAGGCTCTACGGGCGGAAGGCCTTTCCGTTTCAGACCCTGAATTTTCCGGTCGGCACCCAGCAGGATGCCCATTCCGATGCGGTACACTTCTCCAGCCTGCCAGAGCGGTTCATGTGCGGCGTCTGGCTGGCGATGGAGGATATTTCCGCCGAGGCCGGACCGCTGTTTTACTATCCCGGCTCGCACCGCTGGCCGATCATGAGCAATGCGATCATCGGACGGCGTGGCTTTGGCAGTGACCTGAACTCGGCCCAGGACCCCTATGGGCCCGCCTGGCAGGCGTTGTGCGACGCCCATGGTGCAACGCCGCAAACCTTCCTCGCCCGCAAGGGTCAGGCGCTGATCTGGTGCGCCAACCTGCTGCACGGTGGCAGCCTTCAAACCGACCCGCGCCTGACCCGCTGGTCGCAGGTGACGCACTATTACTTCGACGATTGCATCTACTACACGCCCGCCTTCTCCGACGAGACGACAGGCCAGCTCCAGCTTCGCAATATCCGCGCGGTCAGCGACGGGAAAACCAGACCAAACCTCTACCTCGGCGAGGAAATCCGGGCAGTCGAAAACCGGCCCTCGCCGCCTCAACCCAGGAAGGCCTCCCCGCTGCGGCGGCTTTACCGATGGGCCGTTACCAAGGGCTGATGAGCGCTGGAATCCGGAACATTGCACCAATCTCAGCCCCTGGAATTCAGGGCACAAGGAACTGAACCAGATGAAGTATCGCATGCTCTCAAAAGCCCCCCGCAAAGGCCACTGGCTCGGCGCAGTCGGCCTGTCCTTCGCCTTGGCGGGTTGTGCAGCCATTCCATCGAGCGGACCCACCGGAGGAGAGATCCGCACACAGGTCCGCGCTGATACCGATCATCTCGGGATCTCGCTGGTTGAGGTCACCTCGGTGGGGCAATTGCCACAGGCCGTCCAGGCCGATCCCGCCTTCAGTCCTGAATACGTCCCGCCCCCGCCAACCGAGCTGCTCGGGCCGGGCGACGTTATCGACATTGCGATTTACGAATCCGGCATTGCCCTGTTCAGCCGCGCCTCGGCCTCGCTTGGCGCTGCGGCGGGTGGGCTCGATACTGGCGCCAGCGCGGAGCGGCTTCCACCGACCCGGGTCAGCGACCAGGGCACGATCAACGTCCCCTATCTCGGCGAATTGCCGGTCCTGGGTCGTACCACCAACGAGGTCGAGCAGATGATCCGCCGCGCCTTGCGGGGCAAATCGCAGAACCCGCAAATTGTCGTGTCGATCCGCGAAGGGCTGACCAATTCGGTAATCATCGGGGGTGACGTCGCGCGGCCGGGACGGCTGGTCCTCCCGACCAACCGGGAATCCCTGACCGACGTGATCGCGCTGGCGGGCGGCAGCCGCGGCGAGATCAAGGACATGCTGGTACGGGTCCAGCGCGGCGAGACCACCGGCGATTTCCGGCTGAGCGACATCATGAGCGACCCGGCGCGGAACATCCGCGTCTTCCCGACCGATCGCATCTCGCTAATCCGGGCGCCGCGCAGCTTCTCGGTACTTGGCGCCGCGGGCAAGGCCGAGCAGATCGCCTTTCCAGCCGCACAGACCACCCTGGCCGAGGCCATGGCGCTGAGCGGCGGTTCAAATCCCAACACGGGCGACCCCCGGGCGATCTTCGTGTTCCGGATCAACAGGGGACCGAATGGGGAAGACCGGCCCGTGGTTTACCATTTCAACATGATGCGGGCGAGCAGCTTCCTCCTCGCGCAGCGCTTCGCAATGGCGGACAAGGACGTGCTCTACGTCGGCAATGCGGCGGCGAACCAGCCGACCAAGCTGACGCAGATTGTCAGCCAGTTGTTCTTCCCGCTGGTCGCGCTGCAAAACGCTACAAATTTTTGACTAACTCTCTGGGTTGTTTTCCAAAATGAAATAGTGCAACTCGCCTAGGCTATTTACTCTAGATATATCTTGCTGGAGTGACCAACTGCATGGGTGATACCGCGTGAAGAAGCATGAAAAAGGCATAATTCTGGCTGGCGGATCGGGCACTCGCCTCCATCCCCTGACGCGCACGGTGTCGAAGCAGTTGATGCCGGTCTATGACAAGCCGATGATCTATTACCCGCTCTCCGTCCTGATGCTGGCCGGGGTGAAGGAAGTCCTGATCATCACCACCCCGGCAGACGCCCCGGCCTTTGAAAACCTGCTGGGCGATGGGCGCGACTGGGGGATCAGTATCCGCTACGCCCAACAGCCCAAGCCGGAAGGACTGGCCCAGGCCTATCACATCGGCGCGGATTTCATCGGCAATGACCCAAGCGCCTTGATCCTTGGCGACAATATCTTCCACGGTCATGGCCTGCCGGAACTGCTGGACCGGGCGGCCAATCGCACCGACGGAGCCACCGTATTCGGCTACTACGTCAACGACCCAACGGCCTATGGCGTGGTGTCATTCGATGCGCGGGGCCGCGCCGAAACGATCGAGGAGAAACCGGCCCAACCAAAGAGCCATTACGCGGTCACCGGCCTGTACTTCTACGACGGCGATGCGGTTGCCCTGGCACGTGACCTCAAGCCAAGCCCGCGCGGCGAGCTGGAGATTACCGACCTCAATCGCCTCTACCTCGAAGCGGGCAAACTGAATGTCGAGCTAATGGGGCGCGGCTTTGCCTGGCTCGACACAGGCACGCACAGTTCGCTGATCGATGCCGCCAACTATGTCCGCATCGTCGAGGAGCGGCAGGGACTCAAGGTCTGCTGTCCGGAGGAAATCGCCTGGCGCATGGGCCTGATCGACGACGAGCAGCTTGAGCGGATCGCCATGCCGCTGCGCAAGTCCGGATACGGCGACTATCTGCTGAGCCAACTGGGACAGGGCCGATGAACGTCGTCGAGACCGAGCTGCCAGGCGTCCTGATCCTCGAGCCCAAGGTGTTCGGCGACGCGCGCGGCTTTTTTCTGGAAAGCTGGAACCGGCAAACCATGGCGGACAACGGCCTGGCCATGGACTTCGTCCAAGACAACCATAGCCGTTCGGCCCGCGGGGTCTTGCGGGGCCTGCATTACCAGCTCGAGAATCCGCAAGGCAAGCTGGTCCGCGTGACCCAGGGTGCGGTGTTTGACGTGGCGGTCGACATCCGCAGGTCATCACCGCACTTCGGCAAGTGGGTCGGTGTCGAACTGAGCAGCGAAAACCACCGCATGCTGTGGATTCCCCCAGGCTTCGCCCACGGCTTCATGGTCCTCAGCGACACTGCCGACTTCCTCTACAAGTGCACCACGCTCTACCACCCGCCAAGCGACCGCAGCCTGCGCTGGAACGATCCCGAGATCGGCATCGCCTGGCCATCGGCCGCGGGCGCACCGCTGCTCTCGGCCAAGGACGAAGCAGCCCCCCTGCTCGCCGATGCCGAGGTATTCGCATGAAGGTGCTGGTAACGGGCAGTGGTGGTCAACTGGGCCAGGCGCTGGCGGCAACGGCTCCTGCCGACGTGATCCTGACTGCTCCAACCCGGTCGGAACTAGACGTCACCGCCGGGGACGAGGTCGCAAGCGCTATTGCCACGGCCAGGCCCGATCTGGTGATCAATGCCGCCGCCTGGACCGCCGTGGACAAGGCCGAAACGGAAGAGGAAGCGGCGCTGCTGGCCAATGCCACCGCCGTCGCGCACCTCGCCAAGGCCGCAGCGTCGAACGGTGCCCGTTTTGTCCAGGTTTCCACCGACTATGTCTTCGACGGGCAAGCTTGCCAGCCCTATCGTCCCGACAGTCCGACCTCGCCAGCCAGCGCCTATGGCCGCACCAAGTTGGCCGGGGAACTGGCAGCGGCGGCCCATCATCCCGCGCCTTTGATCGTCCGTACGGCCTGGGTCTACGCGGCAACCGGCAACAATTTCGTCAAGACCATGCTGCGCCTCATGGCCGAGCATGACGAGGTCCGGGTCGTGGCCGATCAGGTCGGCACGCCAACCCACGCTCGCAGCCTCGCCCGCGCGATCTGGGCGCTGCAGTCGCAGAGCGGAACGTTCCACTGGACCGATGGCGGCATCGCCAGCTGGTACGATTTCGCCCAGGCGATCCAGGACGAGGCGCTGGCCCTCGGCCTGCTCAGCCGCGCAGTGCCGGTCCTGCCCATCGCAACCACAGATTTCCCCACCCCGGCACGCCGCCCCGCGTGGAGCGTTCTGGACAAGACCGCCAGCTGGGCCGTCACCGGTCCGGGACGTCACTGGCGGCATGAACTCGTCGATTGCCTGAAAGAAATTCGAACATGAGCAACCTTCTTGTCACCGGCGGAGCCGGCTTCATCGGCGCCAACTTCGTGCATTACTGGAACCGCCACCACCCGGCGGACAACGTCGTGGTACTCGACGCCCTCACCTACGCGGGCAACCGCGCCAACCTTGCCGGTTTGGCAGAGGTGGAATTCGTCCACGGGGACATCAGGGACAACGCCCTGGTGGAACAGCTGCTCAAGGACCATGCGATCGACACGATCGTCCACTTTGCCGCCGAAAGCCACGTTGACCGCTCGATCCATGGCCCCTCGGTATTCATCGACACCAATGTCAACGGCACGCTATCGCTGCTGAATGCGGCGCGCGCGGTCTGGCTATCCGGTTCGGGCCAGCCACACCGCTTCCACCATGTTTCGACGGACGAGGTTTATGGCACGCTGGGGCCGAACGACCCGGCCTTCAGCGAAACGACGGCCTATGCGCCGAACAGTCCCTATTCGGCGAGCAAGGCGGCCAGCGACCACCTGGTCCGCGCCTGGCACCACACCTATGGCCTCGAGGTGACGACCAGCAACTGCTCAAACAATTACGGGCCGTACCAGTTTCCGGAAAAGCTGATCCCGCTGTTCCTGATCAACGCGCTCCATGGCCGCGCCCTGCCGATCTACGGCGACGGCATGCAGATCCGCGACTGGCTGCACGTCGAGGACCATTGCCGTGGCATCGAGGCATGCCTCAAGCAGGGCCAGGTGGGCGAAACCTACAACATCGGCGGCGGTGCGGAACTGCCGAACCTGGAAGTGATCGAAACGCTCTGCGCGGCGGTCGATGCAGCCTTTGCGGCGAACCCTGACCTTGCCGCGCGCTTCCCAGACGCCCCCCCTGCCAAGGGCCGGGCCACTGCCAGCCTCAAGACCTTCGTCACTGACCGCCCCGGACACGACCGGCGCTATGCGATCGACGAGACCAAGGCGCGTGCCGAACTGGGATACGCACCAGCGCGCACTTTCGAGGAAGGCTTTGCCGAGACGCTGGCCTGGTATCTGGGCAACGAAAGCTGGTGGCGCGCTGTGATGGACGGCAGCTACCGCGACTGGTGCGAAGCGAATTATCTCGAACGGGCCTGATGGAGACCAGGGGGCGGTCGATGCCAGACAGTTTCATAATCTCAGGGGACCATGTTCTCGAGCGCGGCCGTGAAGTCATTCGGGCCGAGGCGGAGGCGCTCGATCGGGTCGCCGCGCTGCTTGACGAGAACTTTACCAAGGCCTGCAATCTGATCTGCAACGTGGGGCGGCAACTGGTGGTCACCGGCATGGGCAAGTCCGGCCACATCGCGCGCAAGGTTGCGGCGACCTTCGCCGCCACGGGTACGCCGGCAATCTACATTCACCCCAGCGAGGCCGGGCATGGCGACCTGGGCATGCTGGGCAGCGGCGATATCGTGCTGGTCTATTCCGCCTCGGGCAACACGTCGGAACTGCGCCCGATCCTGACCTATGCAAGGCGCAGGCAAATCCCGATCATCGGCGTTGCGGTGCGCCGCAACTCGTTCCTGATCGAACTTGCCGACATCGCCCTGTTGCTGCCGAAGATTCCCGAAGCCTGCGCGGCGAATATCGCGCCGACCACCTCGACCACGATGCAACTGGCCCTGGGCGATGCCCTGGCCATGGCGGTGATGGACATGCGGCGGATTTCGAAGAACCATCTGCGCACTTTGCATCCCGCCGGTTCGATCGGCCAGGCGCTGGCCGAAGTGGGCGAAATCATGCACGGGCCGGACCGGCTCCCGCTAGTCGACCAGAACGCAGGGATGCCCGAAGTGATCTCGGTCATGACTCGTGGTTGCTTCGGCCTGGCTGGCGTAACCGATGCCGATGGCGCGGTGATCGGCGTGATTACCGATGGCGACCTGCGTCGCCGCTTTGGCGTCCTGACAACGGCCTTCGCGCATGAGGTGATGACTTCTTCGCCAAAAGTCATTCCGGCTGACATGCCGGCAAGCGAAGCTCTGGTCTTCCTTAACGACAGCCAGATCACCGCGGCATTCGTGGTTGACGACGTGGCTATTACGCCCCCCGTCCCGATCGGGATAATCCACATCCACGACCTGCTGCGCCACGGACTGAACTAGGCCAGTCATGGGGCAAGACTTCGCCATCCTGATCCCGGCACGCTTCGGTTCGACCCGCTATCCCGGGAAACCGCTGGCGCAATTGCGCGGGGCGGACGGGCAATCGCGCAGCCTTATCGAGCGCACCTGGCTGGCGGCCACGGCCGTGACGCGGCCCGACAAGGTTTGGGTTGCCACGGACGATCACCGCATCGCCGAGGTTGTTGCCGGGTTTGGCGGCCAGTACGTCATGACCCCGGACACCTGCAGGAACGGGACCGAACGCTGTGCCGCCGCAATCGACGCGCTCGGCGCCATTGCCCCCATCGTGGTCAAC
The DNA here is from genome assembly GCA_964571305.1 of uncultured Novosphingobium sp. Classification (GTDB taxonomy): domain Bacteria; phylum Pseudomonadota; class Alphaproteobacteria; order Sphingomonadales; family Sphingomonadaceae; genus Novosphingobium. The sequence goes on along the minus strand of CAZNBX010000004.1, from coordinate 8,118 downwards.
TTGCAGGGCGATGCGCCACTGACTCCGGCCCATGTCGTACAAGATCTGGTGGCGGCCCTGGCGGCCGATCCCGACGCGGCCATGGCCACGCCAGCCGTCGCATGCTCGGCCAGTCTCTACCGTCACCTTGTGGCAGACCAGATGGCGGGACGGGTCGGCGGCACCACAGTGGTCGCGGACACGGCCGGCCGGGCCCTGTACTTTTCAAAGCGGGTCATTCCGCACCTACCCGAGGATCATGTCGAAGCCCACCTGGCGGTCCGCCTGCACCTTGGCGTCTATGCCTATCGCCCAAAAGCGCTGGCCGCCTATGCCGCTTTGGAACCTGCCCCGCTGGAACTGTGTGAAGGGCTGGAGCAGTTGCGCTTCCTCGAAAGCGGACAGGCGATCCGCCTCGTCCATTTTCCGCCGCTCGAATGGGACTGCATCGAACTCAACAACCCGGAAGACGTGCCCGCGATCGAGGCGATCCTCAAGGCGCGCGGTGAACAGATGGCGGGTGCGCAATGACCGCCACTACGGTTCACCTGCCGGGCGGCATTGCCCTGGCCAACGACCGGCCGCTGGTCCTGATCGGCGGGATGAACGTGATCGAGGACCGCGAAGTACTGCACGAAGTCGCTACGCATTTCGTTGATGTAACGACGCGGCTTGGCGTGCCCTATGTGTTCAAGGCCAGCTTCGACAAGGCGAACCGCTCGTCGCTTCATTCATTCCGTGGCCCTGGCCTGGAGGCGGGCCTGACCGAACTGGCGGAAGTGAAACACCGCTTTGGCGTGCCGGTGATAACCGACGTCCACGAGCCATGGCAGGCGGAAGCAGTTGCCGAAGTCGCCGATGTGCTGCAACTGCCGGCCTTCCTTGCGCGGCAGACCGATCTGGTCACGGCGCTGGCCAAGACTGGCAAGCCGATCAACGTGAAGAAGCCGCAGTTCCTCGCGCCGGAGGAAATGCGCCACATCATCGCCAAGTGCCGCGAGGCGGGTAACGAACAGGTCCTGCTGTGCGAACGCGGGTCCAGCTTTGGCTACAACAATCTGGTCGTCGACATGCTCGGCATCGACCTGATGAAAGCGATGGCACCAGTCATCTTCGACGTGACCCACGCCTTGCAGAAGCCAGGCGGCAGGGCAGACAGTGCCGATGGCCGAGGAACCCAAACGGCCGCCCTGGCCCGCGCGGGGGTTGCCGTGGGCATTGCCGGACTGTTCCTTGAAGCACATCCCGATCCGGCCAAGGCAAAGTGCGACGGACCCAGCGCCTTGCCGCTTGCGGAGTTGGAACCGTTGTTGCGCCAGCTGGTTGCCGTCGACACCGCGATCAAGCGCGAGGCACTGGCTTGACTGGACCATTCCTGCGGGTTCCCCCCTTTCCCGGATCACGCGCCCTGCCGCTCAGTCACCCGGGCAGAAGCACATTCGACCCCGATGAACTCCGTGCCGCACTTGTCGACAATCAGGTCGGTGGGACTTTCTGGGCGCGCGCGGTGCAGCTTCCACCGGACGAGGACCTGGTTCTTGTGCCGGACAATGCGGCGCAGCAAGAAGCCATGCTGACCGTCGCATCCGGGGCGACAGTTTTGCGCGGCACATTCGATCCGTGGTCGGTCGCTCGCCAAGCGCATGAGGTCTGGGCCGGATTGAACAGCGAACTGGCCACGGTTGCCACGCTGCTGGGCAAGCCGGTCCGTCTGTTCGATGGCCCAGCACCGCTTGCTTGGCAGCAGCCCGACCTGGTGGCCGCGCTCCTTCAATCCCTTTCTGAGCAATCGTTTGCCAGCCCCTTTGACGGGGAACCGTGGAGCGTAATCCGGGCTGTCGAGCAACTGGGCGAATGGCGCAGGCTGATCGAAAGCAACCGAGACATCCGCGCCATCTTTGGTATTGCCCGGTGGAAGCGGGTGACCGTCGATCCGCTGCTGTGGGATGGCACTGGTCCAGTGCGCCACCGCCGCGAAGTCCCACCCGACCTGGAACCCGGAACCCGGGTCGCCGCCTGGAAATCGCGCACCAGTCCGGGCTTGCTGGCAGAACTTCAGTCTGCGGGCGTTGCCATAGCCGAAATCGAGGACGGGATGATCCGTTCGGTCGGTCTTGGCGCCAATTGCGTCCCACCGCTGTCGATAATCGTCGACAGAACAGGGGTTTATTTCGACCCCAATCATCCAAGCGACCTTGAGGTCATGCTGGAATCCGATATGTTGCCCTTAAACTGGGTTAAGCGAGCTAATGTCCTGCGCACCCGTCTCGTAGAAGCAGGAATTAGCAAGTATGAAAAGGGCGAAGTATTTACGCCAACGCAGACAGGTAGAAGACCGCAAATACTTGTGACCGGACAAGTGGAGGATGACAGGTCCGTGCTGAGCGCAGGGAGCAATTGCTCAAATCTGGAACTCCTGATCCGCGCGCGCCGCCTCGAGCCGGATGCCTGGATCATCTATAAGCCGCATCCCGACGTCGAGGCCGGCCACCGCAAAGGCCACGTGCCGGATGCAGAAGTGCTACGTCACGCCGATGCGATTGAGCGGAACACCCCGATCGCAGCACTGCTCGACCAGGTCGATCGCGTTCATGTCATTACCTCGCTGGCCGGGTTCGAAGCGCTCCTGCGCGGCAAGAGCGTGACCACGCATGGCCAGCCGTTCTATTCCGGCTGGGGCCTGACGACCGACTTGGGCCCCGCCAACCCTCGGCGAAAGCGCAAGCGCAGTCTTGATCAGCTCATTGCCGCCACGCTCATCGGCTATCCGCGCTATGTCGATCCGGTCACGCGTCTGCCCTGCCCACCCGAGGTGCTGGTCCAGCGCATCGTGGCTGGTCAGGCGAAAGTCGCCTCGTGGCTGATCACCTTGCGCGAATGGCAAGGAAGGCTTCGCCTTGCCTGGCAGTGGCTGCGGGGGGTGAGGTAATGGATGCGCCCATGACCCTGCGCCGCGAATTCCTGTTCCTGCAAGGTCCACCCGGACCGTTCTTCCGCGATCTTGCGGCAGCCTTGGCAGAACATGGCTGCGGCGTGCACCGGATTAACCTGTCCGGGGGCGATCGCTATGACTGGCCGCTTGAGGCAACCGACTATCGCGGGATGAAGCGTAACTGGCCGATGTTCCTCGACCGTTACCTGCGGGCGCGCGGGATTACCGATATGGTCCTGTTCGGCGATTGCCGTCCAATGCACCAGACCGCGCTGCGCATCGCGCAATTGCGCGGGGTCCACATCCACGTCTTTGAAGAAGGTTATATCCGGCCCGACTGGATGACGCTGGAGCGCGATGGGGTAAACGGGCATTCGCCAATGGAGCGCGATCCCAACGTGATCCTGACCGAGGCGGATCACCTTCCCCCGGTCCCGCAATTGCCCCCGATCACTGCCGATTTCAAACGCCGCGCCCGTGATTCTTATTGGCATTACCACCATGTCTTCACCCGGCGCTGGCAGTTCCCGTTCTACCGGACCCACCGCCCGGGATCGCTGCTACTCGATGCGTTCGGCTGGGCGTGGCGGCTGGCCATGCGCGCGCGGCGACAGCGGCAGGCAGTGCAAACGCTGGCCACACTCGCAGGACGCGACTTCTTTATCCTCCCCCTGCAATTGACCGGCGACTTCCAGATTCGCCAACACTCGCCATTCGGGTCGATGTCGGTTGCGCTGGACTTTGTGCTCGACAGTTTTGCCCATTTCGCGCCGCCAGAGGCGGTCCTGCTGGTCAAGGCCCATCCGCTTGACAGCAGCTATACCAACTGGCGGTCCCGCCTGACCAAGAACGCAAGGCGCCTGGGGATTGAAGGCCGCGTCTTCTACATCGATGGTGGCGACCTCGATGCCTTGTCCGCTGCGGCCAAGGGCATGGTCTGCGTCAACAGCACCTCGGCAACGCTGGCCCTTGAAGCGGGAACCCCTGTCGCCGTGCTGGGCGACGCGATTTACGACATCCGCGGGATCACCCACTGGGGCGGGCTCGACAGCTTCTGGAACAGGCCCAGTCCTCCCGACGGCGCGCTTTGGGACGCCTTCAAGCGTTTGCTCCACGCCCGGTGCCTGGTGCGCGGCGGTTTAGCCAGCGCTTCGGCCAACGCGATCCTGGTGCGTAACAGCGTGGCAAGGCTGCTCGCCGAAGTTCCGATGAGCGATCGTCCTGACCCTGCCAGCCCCGCCCTGCGCGCGATCAGTTGAGCGGCGGCCGGACGCGCAGTGCCACAACCGAACCTTCTGCTGGATGTCACCCGCCTGGTTTGGCGGGTCTGGGCCGGGCGCCTGCCGACCGGGATCGACCGGGTCTGCCTGGCCTATATGGATCACTACGCCCCGCGCGCACTTGCCGTCATCCAGCGGGGCAATCTCCGGTTGGTCCTGACCAAGCCGCAAAGCGACCGGCTCTTCGCCTTGCTACGGCGCGGGGGACAAGGGTTCCGGCCCAGACTGGTCGCACTGCTGGCGGCAGCAGCCCTGTCTGGCGGGCACCGCGGACCGACACGGGGCTGGATCTATCTCAACGTCGGCCACACCGGCCTCGACAACCTCGGCCTTTCCCCGTGGCTATCGCACATGCAGTGGAAGCCGGTTTTCCTGGTCCACGACCTGATCCCGCTCAGCCACCCGCAATATTGCCGACCCGGAGAAGCGGAAAAGCACCGCAAGCGCATGAAGACAGTTCTCGACTGCGCCGCGGGGGTAATCGTCAACTCCGCCGCGACCGGGGACGCTTTGGCGGATTTCGCCGCGCAATCGGGCTTAGCCGCACCGCCGATGCAGATCGCCTGGCTCGCCTCGGACGAGCCGCCTGAAGCGAATCCGGCTCCCTCCCCGCATCGACCCGGCTTCGTGATGATCGGCACGATTGAAGGGCGCAAGAATCACCTGTTGCTGCTGCGCCTGTGGCAGCGGCTTATCCACGAGCTTGACGACAAGGCCCCGGAACTCGTCCTTATCGGCCAGCGCGGCTGGCAAGCGGATGAGGTCTTTGCCCTGCTCGATAATGCAGCGGACCTGAAGGGACATGTCCACGAACTGGGTCGCTGCGATGACGCGGAGATGCTCACCCGGCTGGGCAGCGCGCGAGCCCTGTTGATGCCCAGCTTCATCGAAGGCTTCGGGATTCCGGTGATCGAGGCTCTACAACGCGGCGTGCCGGTGATCGCCAGCGATCTTCCGGTATTCCGTGAGATTGCCGGAAAAATTCCGCTTTATCTCGACCCACGCGATGAAGCGGCATGGGAAGCAGCAATCCGCGACTATTGCAACGATTGCGAAGACCGATCGCGGCAACTGGATGCGATGCCCCGGTACCGGCCGCCGAGCTGGCCAGAACATTTCACCCGCGTCGATGCGTGGCTGCGAAGGCTGGAGAGCGATCCGGCCTGATCGGCCGCGGATACAAAAAAGGCCCACCTTGCAGTGAGCCGTTTTTGTAATGGCGCGCCCGGAACGATTCGAACGTCCGACCCTCAGATTCGTAGTCTGATGCTCTATCCAGCTGAGCTACGGGCGCGTTGGAGAGGCGCACATAGGGGCCTCGGTTGAGCTTGGCAAGCGGCTAATTTCACCTTTTTAACTGATTGAGCAGAGCCTGCGCCAAGGGAACGTCGAGTGGCGGCATATCGAGGCCCAAAATGTCCTCAGGCGCGAACCAGGCGATCTCTTCCCCGTCGAGGCAGCGGGGCTCCCCGCGCCATGTGCGGCAGGTGTAAAGCAGGATGACGTGCGGCAAATCCGCCTGTGTCGCAAAGCTCACCGGAACGAGATCGCCGGGCTCGATGATCAGGTCCAGTTCCTCGGCAATTTCACGGCAGAGCGATTGTCCCGGGGTTTCATCGACTTCGACCTTGCCGCCCGGAAACTCCCACAGCCCCCCGTGCTGGCGGTCCTGTCTGCGACGCTGGAGCAGAACCCGGCCATCGCCATCCACCAGCGCGGCCGCAACCACCCAGACCGTTGTCGGAATATTTTTCATGTTTCTCCGAAGCTTAAACGATTTCTTAGGGACGTTATGGCTAATTCAACGCATCCACAAACGGGCAGGAAACCCACGCATGAAGGCATTGATCAACATCTTCAAGAGCGAGCGAGGCGCAGCCTCGGTCGAAATGGGGCTGATTTGCGCACTCATCGTGATTGCAATGCTCGCTGCGCTGCAGGGCTTTGCCGATGGCAGCATCAGCCTGCGGAAGAACGTGTCTGAAAAAACCGAAACTGCAATCAGCGGCCGGCCGAATTAAATATTTTTCAACGCTTTCCCCCTAGTCCGGTGATTGCTCAATCCGGGTGACAGGGAAAGAGCCGGGAAAATGACTGCCTAACAGGAGACTGACCATGAAGTTCATCAAGAAGCTGTTCCGTGAAGAAGCTGGCGCAACCGCAATCGAATACGGCCTGATTGCCGCTCTGATCTCGGTTGCCGCGATCGCCGCAATGACCAGCCTTGGCACCCAGCTGAGCACCACCTTCGACACCACGAAGGACGCGATGGCCAGCACCAACGCTGCGCCGGCCGCCTAAGCGACGCGCCACGCAAATTGAAAGGGCGGCGGGGCTTTCCCGCCGCCCTTTTCTATTGGGAAAATGCCGGTCAGTAAGTGACCAGCTTGACCTTTTGCCCTGCCGCCAGCCGCGAATTGGCATTGAGGCCGTTGAGCACCAGAAATCGTTCCAGCGGCGCGTCGGTATAGGCCATGCGCGCCGCAAGCGACTGGACCGTATCGCCACTGCGCGCGGTCACCACGCTCAATTTGCGGGGACGGATCGAGCCTGCCTCGCTTGCACTGATCCGGCGCATCGATCCGAACATTCCATTGAACACGCCCGCCTGCCCCGCCTGGGTCAGCGTCATGAAGTGGAACGCCTTGTTCGATTCCATCTGGTAGGCGAACACGGTCACATCGATCGTACTGCTGCCCTGCGCGACGCGGGCGACCGAATAGGCCGCCGGAATGCCATTGACCGTGGTGCGCTGAACCTGCCCCGGGGTGATCGCCACTTGGTTTTCCTGGGCAAGCGTAGAAAACACCGAACGAACGTAAGCATCAAGATCGCCGCTGAACGGAGCGACGGTCAGTTGGCCCTTGCCTGACTGCCCGCTGATCGAGACCGCGCTGGTCCCATTGACCAGGAAGAAGCCTTGCGGCGCCTGGAAGGTGAAGCGTTCGACCGGATGGGTAAAGGTTCGCCCGTCCACGATCCCTTCCTTGGGATCGTCCCCATAGACCAGGCCATTGATGCCGTTCAGGAACACGTCGCGATTGAGTACGCCGCCCGGATTGGCGCCAGCGAGGCGCAGTGTGGTCGAAACGCGCGCGGCCGGATCCGGGTGGGTTGAAGCCCACTCCGGAACGCGATTTTCCTGCGCGCCGAGCAAGCGGACCGACAGCGCGTTCTGCGCCGCCAGGCTGGCCAGCACGGTCGACATCGCGCGGGGATCGTAACCGGCCCGGCGCAGGTATTCGATACCCAGGCGATCCGCCTCGTTCTCCTGCGTGCGCGAGAATTTCAGGCTCAGGAGTTGCGAACCCTGAAGGAACCCTTGTTGGAGCAACTGACCAACCTGGCTGTTGCCGAGGAAGACACCGGAAAGAACCGCGCCGAGCACGCCGATGATCTGGTTTTTCATCGCGTTGGACTGGCGCTTGGCGGAATGGCGAGCGGCAACATGCCCGACTTCGTGGCCCAGCACCCCGGCCAGTTCCGCCTCGTTGTTCATCAGGGCGACCAGTTGCCGCGTGGTGTAGATGTAGCCCCCCGGGATCGCGAAGGCGTTGTCGACCGAGGAATTGAGCAGGGTCACGGTAAAGTCGCTCTGCGCATTGGACAGGCCAGACTGCACCGCGATCTTGCGGCCCACCGAAGTGACATAGGTGGCCTGCGGTCCCTGCACTGCCCCGCCGAATTCCTGCAGCAATTGCGGGTGGTACTTTGCCCCTTCCTGCTTGTCCTGAGTGCTGATCGCCTGGACCCCGCCGGTCGAAGTCTGGGCATTGGCGGGCGAACCGGAAGTTCCGGCAGCACAGGCGGGCAGTACCAGGGCTGCACCAAGCAAAAGCGCGACCGCGCGCTTGGCGGGGATCGAACTGGCTGGCATGTCGCGGGTCCTTTCAGCGATTTCCGACGTTTACGGGTTACACCCCGGCC